>CANPDB010000015.1 GCA_947572725.1 uncultured Clostridium sp.
CTTAAAAGACAAGGGGTGTAGACAGAGTAATTTTAGAATTAGTTTACACTACCAATTATATAAAGGGGGTGGAAAAAATATAAAATACTAAAAATGTAAGAGTATTTTATGCTTGTAAAACGTCAGTTTTCAAGCAATAATGATTGGCGAAAGACAATCTATTACCAAAATTAGCAGTTGCAAAGGATTTGGGGGGAAAATATTGGAAGATTTATATATTGGAAAAGAATTTAAAACTTCTGTGATTAGTGGATTAGTAGTAGTTAAAAAGATAAGTAATAATATATTTGAGTGTAAATGTATGTGTGGAAACTTACTAAAAGTAAATGCTAATGATTTAATATGTGGTAAAATAAAAAGATGTGAAGAATGTAACGATAAAATCATAATACATCATACACATACTCCAACAATGAAATTATTATGTTATATATGGGAAATGTATTTATATAAATATGAAAATCCTGATTCAACTTTCAAAAAGGAAATTATAAAAAAAGATATTGAATTCTTTACTGAATTATTTGAAAGTAACAATCCATTTAAGTTATTTTCTCAATGGGCTTTAGCAAATAAATTTATATATGAAACAGGAAATATTTATTTGGATAGGAAAGATAAAAGTAAGGATTTTTCTATGAGCAATTGTTTTTGGACTAATGAATATACAGACAAAACAATGATATTTATTACGTCTATATATAAAGAAGTAATACAGTAGTTATTCTATGATGTTTATATTTTTTTATATATTATACCTTACTCACTACCACATACAATAAACATTATAACTAAATCCTTATACCTCATAACCTACATAACCATATATTAACAAATTTTTAATTATTCTATATTCTCTATATATTTCATCAATATATAATAAAATCGTTGTTTAAAGTCGGATTATGTATTAATGATGTATATATTATACGTTTTGAATTTGAATTATTAATTTTGTTAGGACAATGGGGGTGCATATATACGATATACATCAATCTTTACTTGTCAATATGGTAATGTAGCCCTATCCATATATATTATAATTTTTGGGACGAAAAAAAGATGAAAAATTTTTGCAAAAAGTATTGACACAACGTTGCACACGTAGTATAATATATGTAGAGTTAAGGAGGGAGGGAAAATGGCTAAACTACAAGAGATTAAAGAGTACAAGAAAGACAAGACGTCATTTGTAAAAGGTTATAGAATATCATTAAAGAAAACAGGAATTGAAAAGACAGAATTTAAAAAAGAAGATGAACTCAATATAAACTATCAAAAAGGAAAAATAACTATAACTAAAAAGGAAAACTAAAAAAAGGCATAGTGTAAATTTTTCGACGACCTACACTATACCACGAACACAAAACGAATTCTTGCAAACTCATCTTGTAATTTATATTATAGATGAAATTCACTTTGTTTGCAAGAGATTTGAAGAAATTTTTTGTAAAAGGAGTGAATTTTTATTATGGAATTAGAGCCAATTTATTCAAATGTTAAAAGTTTTTATGGTAAAGCCAAAATAATTAGAGAGGACGGAAAAATAAAGCTAAAAAGCTATGAAACCATAGTAGCAACAATAGAAAACGGAAAACCACAAATAAACGGTTGGTATTCAGCTACTACAACAAGACACATCAAGGAATTTTTGCAACAAATGGGCTTTGAGATTGGGACAAAAGCAAAACTAGAAAAATTATATTGTTAGGATTTGGGGGCTTATGCTCCCCCACCTACTAAATTTGAATGGAGGCTATTATGGAAAAAATAGAAATAAAAAGTTTATTTACAGATTGGCACGAAGTAAGCAAACAACACGCAAAAGACTATGTAAAATTTTTATTAGGAAATATCACAACAAAAAAGAATAAAGAATTAATACAGTACATAGAAAGTCAAAAACTTAGAGGGATAACAATAAAAGAGTTATTTAAGGAGGTATAGAAAAATGCGAGAGTGTGAAAGAGCAAGTGTAAGAGTTGCAATAAAGAAAGCAAATAAAACAAATGATTTACAAGTAGGAACTAGAAGTATTTACGAATGGATTGAAAAAATGAAAGACAGTAATGTAGATATAGAAAGCGTTAGATTATGTTATAGAAAGTATATAAAAAGAGAAGAACTAAAAAGGCAAAAAGTTTTAAAATGGACTAGAGCAATGCAAAAAAGAATTTATTATTTTTATAATATACATAGTAAAGATGAATTTTGGAGGGAGGCAAAGTTTTGTGTAGATTATTTAATGGATAGACTAGACGGAAAGCCATTAACAGAGAATATCTATATTAGAAAACAAGATAATCAAAGAGTTTTAGCTTGGGTAAATGACAAAATTGTTGATACAACATCGGCATATTGTATTAGAAATAAGAATTGGAAAAGATGTAAAGATAGCTTAAATTATTTAAAAAATTTATTATTAAGATTGGAGAATTTGGAAGATGATAAAAAATAAAAATCAATTAAAGATTAGATTAAAAGAGAATAAAGAAAGTTTATTATTTGAAACAATTAGAAATGATGTAAAACCTGAACGAATAGGCACACAAAGAAAAGTTGGAAAAGTACAAACAAATGCTTTTACATTATTGACAGAAAATCAAAAAGGGGAATTTTTTGATAGTTGGACTTGGTATAACGATAATATAAAAATTGAAAATAATGTAATAAGTTATTTAGATAATAAAGGCAATCCGTTTGTACAGATTAAAATAATTGAAATTGCATAAATTAAATTTTGGCTTTTTTTTGGAAAATTACTTTATTATATAATAAGGTATTTACCAAAATTAAGCCAAAGTAAAAAAATTAAAATTTGGAGGAATAAAAAGTATGGAAACAATTACAAGGAGTGAATGGAAATCATTACCCAAAGATTATAAAACAATTATTAATAAACAAAAATACATCTTAAAGTTATTATATGGTGGTACTTGTCTTGTACCAGTAACAGTAATAAAAGATGAGGAGGCAAAACAAAATGAAACAATTAATAAATAAAGAAATAGGAAATCTTGACGATATAATAATGGATTTAGAATATGAATTGAACGAAAAAAATCATACAGAAGATAAAAAAAGATTAATAGATAATATTATTGAAAGGTATGCAAGGTTAAGGCAAGAATTAATAGAAATGGAGAAATTAAAAAATGATTAAAAGTATATATGAAAATGATAAAAAAGTATATTTTGACAATTTTGTAGATGATGAGGATGTTTTAACTATAAAAAAATTATTAAAGAAGTTAGGAAAACTAGAAATAAGTTTTAATGTAGTGGGAAGAACTAAACACGAAATGTTGGGAAATGAACTAATAAAAAGAGTAAACGAAAAAACGAAAGTTATAGGTCGCACAGATTATCAAAGTTATGGGGTTGAAATTGAATTACAGAAGAAATTTAAAGCAGTTTTTCAGTTTATAGGAGGACAAGGAATTAAATATTACAAAGACCAATATTGTAATTGGTATGGTGTTATAGATAATGAAATAAATTTTTGTTGCAATTGGAAAAATGGAACACCACCTGACGAAAAATTGGAATTTGACAGAGAAGTGTTTGATGTAGAGTTAATAGAGAATATTGAAAATAAGGAGATTAAAAAATAATGGATAATGAATTATTAAAAATGGAAATATACACAAAAGCTACCAATATACAAGTATTAATAATGAATAATTTGGATAATACAACGATTGACTATGTAATAGCAGAAATCGAGTATATAAGAAATAAAGCTACAGAATTAAAAAAAGAAATGGAGATGTAAATATTATGAATAGAAAAAGAATAGAAAAAATTATAAATGAAATTGATAATATATCACAAAAAAATTGTGATGATGATTTTAACCTTGCTATGTATCTTTATGTTAGGTATGGACTACATCACTTCAATAATTATATTTGTGATGATGAATTAATTGAAATTAACAAGGTATTAAAAAGACATAGCACTTATTTTGATGAGGATATAAACGATGAAGTACGATTGATTTTAAATGATGAAGAAGATGAGGAGGATTAGAGTTGTTATTTGTAATACTAAAGATAATTATTATATTAGTAATGATATTTTATAATTGTAGTAAATAATTAAGTTGACAAGAAGTTGTCAGCATAAATGGTTGTTGATTAAAGTATGCTTTTCCAAACAGTTAAAAATATATAAAAACCTTGTTTAGAAAAGTGGTAAAAACACTTTATAAATATTTAGAAAGTCAATACCACATTTCTAAACACAAAAATTAAAAATGGAGATGATGAAAATGTCAAAAACAATAGCTTATGCTCGTGTAAGTTCTAAAGGACAGAACTTAGACAGACAGATAGAGGAATTTATTAAAATGGGCATACCAGAAAAAAATATATATTGGGATAAATTAAGTGGAAAGAATTTCGATAGAACAGGTTACTTATATGCAAAGAAATGTTTAGAAACAGGAGATACATTTGTTATAGATGATTTGGATAGATTAGGAAGAAATGATGACCTAAGGAAAGAATGGCAATATTTTATGGATAACGAAATCAATGTTAGAGTATTAAATATTCCCTCATTAAATCTAAACTATGATGATGAAAGTATAAAGCCTATGGCAAAAATGATTAGAAACATTGTATTTGAAATATTTTGTTGGGAGGCACAAAACAAAAGGGCAACAATATTAAGAACACAAGCAGACGGTATCAAGTGTGCATTAGAACAAGGCAGACCATACGGCAGACCTAAAATTGATATACCTACCAATTTTAAGGAAATCTACAAACAATGGAAGAATGGAGAAATAACAGGAACTAAAGCCATTGAATTAACTGGATTAAAGAGAAACAAGTTTTATGATTTTGTAAAAATTTATGATAATAAAGGAGAAATTTAAAAATGGAAAATATAAAAGTAAGAAGTGCAGGAAGACCAAAATTGAATTATAATCATAATATAGCAGAGGCAGAAATTGAAAAATATAAAAATCGGTCAGAAAGCTATTGATACATATAGAAAAATTGGTATAAGTAAAAGTTCATTCTACAGATTATTAGAAAAAATGGAAATTAAAAGATAATATAAATAAAATTATTATAATGTGATAAAATAATAAAAAGCAGGAGGTTATATGAATAAGGGATTAATTGAAAAATTAAGAGATAAAATAGCAGAATATCAAAATCAAGATGTATTTGTTAAGTTAGAAAATTCAATACAATTTTATACAACAATATGTAATGCACAAATAATCATCAGTGACCAAAAATTGGTTATTTCAGACCAAAAGAAACAGGATTTTATAGTTGAATTGTTTTATATAGAAGATGTTAAAATTGAGGGAAATTCAATATATCTACAGCTTTCAAACGATTTAAACATCATACTAGATTATTAATAAATAAAAAATAGAACTAATTTACTACATATACAGTAAGTTAGTTCTTTATTTTACCTCATTAATAAAATCTTTCAACATTTCTTCCATTGTTACATCGAATACTTTGCATAGGGCATAAAATTCATATTCTTTTACTACTCTTTTCCCTTTTTCAATATGTTGTAATAATGATTTTCTTATATCAACACCTGTATTGAGCATTATTTCATCAGATAATTTTGTTAAAGACCAATCTCTCGCCTCTCTAAATTGTCGAACTTTATCACCTATAATATTTAATTTACCATTTTCAAACTTTATAATCTTATTCATAAAATTAGTATTCCCTTTATTCCTATTTTTATTGATTTTACAACAAGATTATGCTATACTCGATTTACACGTCAATCGACATTCGAAATAAAGGAGTATATGTAAAAATGGAGAAACAAGTCGCAATTAACATACTTGAAGATGTTATGCAATCGTTACTTGGAGATAATGCTAAACGTAAAGGATTATCTACAGTAAATCAATATATTAAGGGGTTAGAAATATCAACAAATGAAAAGATACAAACACTTATACATAAGCAAACAGAATATCATCAGAAGTATGGGGAAAATCACAAAAGAACTCTAAAATTAAATAAAAAAATAGATGAAGAATTAAGGAAAATATATAACGGATAATATCATTCTACATCTTCATCATCAACTATTGTAAGCAATTCATCAAAAGAACAATTTAATGCTCTACAAAATCCCTCTAGGTACTTATAACTTATACACTTTTTCTTTTTACCTCTAATAGCTTTATTTAAGTTATAAAGTGATATGTCTAACTCATCGCATAGCCACGATTTTGTTTTATTTTGTTGTTTTAGGAGTTTTTCTACATTAATTATTATCATATTATCGCCTCTTTTACTTGATATAAGTATATTTTACAACATAGCTTTTCTAGGTGGTAGCACTTGCAAGTGTTATTGAAAAATGATAAAATGTAGAAAATTGCAGATAAAGGAAGTTTAATAATGGAAAATGTAATAATGCTAGATATACTAAAGAGGATTAAGATGTTTTTGTTAGATGATTCAGTAGATTTAGCAAGAGAACTGGCACAATTAGAGTTGGATAACTTAAAAGGGATTACACAAGAAAGATGTAAAAATAAAAAATATCACTTCTACGATTGGTATTGTGTATATTGCAGTAATTTGAATTGTGAAAGTAATAAGAATAAATAGTTATTTAGGTTTTAAAAATTAAAAAATAGAAATTGTAAAGTTTGGGGGTGTTTAAAATGGAAAAGGTAAAAGAATTTTTAAAAAGTCCAAAGAAAACAGCTATTTTAGGGTTAATAGGTTCAATATTTATGTTATTAAGTTGGAGTGTATATTTTTCTTTATATTCTATACTCGATAAATTGTATGTAATAGGTTTGATTATTTATTTTGTAATTATTTTGATTAGAATGTTCTTACAAAAAGGAAATTTGAAAATTGCTAACTATACTTTAGTTGGTTTATACATAGGACAATTATTGATGATTATACCTAATATAAAGTATATATTTACAGTTAAAGGAATCATTTATGTAATATCATTTATTATTGTACTTCTATACTTCATCAATATATTGTTGAGAAAAAAGAACTTTATAAATAATAAGATATTTGCAATAACTATAATTTTATATACTTTAATACAATTAGTATCAGTTATAAGTTCCTATAACCTATTTGCAATTAAATATTCGCCTTTTATTGAAAATACAATATATATAATAAATTACATAGGCTACTTATTTATAATTCCATATTTCTATAACTACTATAATATTTTAAAGGGGGAAAATAAAAATGGCAAGTAAACAAGAACTTGAGGCAATGGGAATAAAAGTTATGCAATGTAAAGAATGTTGCAAAGATATTGCAGAAGAAGAATATAACTCACATAAAGGTTATTGCAAAAATTGTTATAAAGATAGATATAATATTGAAAATAAGAAAAGGCAATGTAATCAAGATGTTACTGATACTACTAATTATGAAGAAGAAAAGACAACAAATACAGTAGCAAAGATTATAAAAGTTCTAGCAATTATAAATGCTATTGCAAGTATTATTCTTGGATTAGTTAATATAGAAAATTTTGAATTATATGCAATTTTATTTATTGTTGTAGGGATTATTTCATCAGTTTTTGTCTATTCACTAGGAGAGATAATTCAGCTGTTGCAGGATATAAAAAATAAAAATTAGAAATTTAAAAATATGAAAATTGTAAAAAGAAGATTTTAATATAGGGGGTATAAAAAGTGGTAAAACAAAGATGTAGAGAATGTTGTAGAGATATTTCAGACGAAGAATATAACAGGAACAAGGGATATTGTAATAATTGTTATACAGAAAAGACTGGAATTAAAACACCAAAGACAAGCTATAATGCTGTAGATAACACAAAAACAACAAGTAATGAAAAAATGAATTTTAATATAGATAAAAGAATGATTATATTTTCTATAATTGGTTTCTTAATACTAATCTTTATATGTATTCAAATTAGAAATTATAATGATGATTTAGAACAATGCTATACTGTTGCAAAGAAAGATTTTGATTGGGATAAATTTCAGTTGATTATAGATAAACACCCTATTCTAAAATCAAGTTTTGAAGAAAAGGCATATCAAGAATTATATAAGGCAATGGACGAAGAAATTGAAAAAATAAAAAATGGCGATTATGGTACAGAAAAAGAAAGTTTTAACTGGTATAATGAGGCTGATAAAAACAATGTGGATAAGGAATATAAAGATAAAATAAAAGAAAAACAACAACTGATAGAGCTTTATAAAATGATAAATACAATAAATCGTAAATACATTAAAAATGAAAAATATAGAGAGGCTTTTGCTGAATTGAATGATATATATAATGCGTATGGGTTATGCTCTAAAGGACAAAGTATTGCTAAAGATGAACAAAACAAAATAAAGGATAAAGCAGTTGAACAAGTTATTGAAGTAGCACAAGAACGAATGAATAAAGGAGATTATTCATCAACTAAAGCGATTTTAGAAGATTTTACACATTTAAAAAATAAAACGATAACAGATTTATATAATACTTGTGAACAAAAAGTTGAAGAAGAAAAAAAGCAAGATGAAGAACGTAAGAAACAAGAGGAAAAAGAAAGAATCGAAAAAGAAAAGAAAGATTTTGAAATATACTGTTATTTTAATATGATAGCTTGGAGAGATAAAAGTTTAAATGATGAACAAGCATTTTCAAAATGTGCAAGTAAATTTGGAATAACTAAAGAACAAGCAAAAGAAAGTTATCATAGAATTGAGCCTGTAAGTTATTCTTATCAAGATAAATACCCTGATATTTATAATAAATATGCAAGTCAATATTATAATTAAGAAAGAGGTTGAATTAATGGAGAAGAAAACAAAATTTGTTATATTAATTAGTATAGTTGCTATATTAGTTATAGTTGGAATAATCGTTACATTTATCCCATTAAATAAAACAAGTAAAGATGATATATATGTTGCTTTATATAGAAATGGAACTTTAGTATTTAATAATAAAGATGAATTTGATGAGAGTAAAATCGTAAAAGAATATGGTAATATAAAGGATTATGAAAACGAAGATAAAACATTATGGTATGATGAGGTAGATAAAATTAACAACATAGAGATTCTTAATACTATTTATCCTAAAACAACAAAAAAATGGTTTTGGCAATGTAAGTTTATAGATAATATTGATGTTTCAAAGATAAATACTTCAAATGTAACTGATATGAGTTATATGTTTGCTAATTGTGAGAATTTAAAAGAATTAGATGTAAGTAATTTTGAAACAGCAAAACTAACTAATATGATGAATATGTTTGCAGGTTGTAAATCATTGCAAAATATATATCTAAAGAACTTTAATACTTCAAATGTAACTAATATATCTTTCCTGTTCTTTGGGTGTGAAAATTTAGAAAAAGTAGATTTAAAAGGACTAGATATGACAAATGTTACTATGATGAATGGTATGTTTTGTAATTGCAAGAATTTAAAAGAATTAGATATTAAGGATTTCAATACTTTAAATGTAATAAATATGCAAGATATGTTCAAAGGGTGTGAGAATCTAAAGAAAGTTGACTTAACAAACTTTAATACAGCAAATGTAACGAATATGAGTAGAATGTTTATGGGGTGCAAGAATTTGACAGAATTGAATCTAAAAAATTTCAATACATCTAAAGTAACAAGTATGTTTGCTATGTTTGAAGATTGTGAAAAACTACTTTACATTTTAGGAATAAATGACTTTGATATGTCTAATGTAACAGATAATAAAAGAATGTTTAATAATTGTACAAAATTAGAAAATTTTGGAACATTACCACAAAATTAGAAAAGAGGACTCTCCTCTTTTCTTTTTATCTCTCACATAAATTTTGAGCAATTTTAATTATGGAGATGACATTTATTATATATCTAATATACAAACTTTTGTTCAAAGGCAATCTCGAGCGTGTGAGAGGTATATATAAAGTGGTTATCATCTATCAATAAAATCAATCTTTTAATAATATATATAGTTTATATTGGATTCAAAATTTATCTCATAAATAGTCGCTACGCACTCGTCAATACCTCTATTATGTAATTTGGAAAGTTAGACATATAAGATGTTATCTTCAAAATTAAAATGGCTTAAATTTAATGATATATCAAAATGAAATTTTAGAATATTTAATGTAGATAACGTTGAATATTCAGTACCCCTTAAATTGAGGGATACTGAAACTAAAACTTTATTAGTTAATTAGGTAATTACCAATGCATTGATTTATTCATCTATTCCATTTATATAAAGTTACTCGTAAAACTTTTTCTAATATTTATAATATCATTTTTCAATCTACTAATAATATCATCTTGACTTGTTAGAGTTATAGAATAAGATTTATTATTTTCTTGATTCTTATATAACAATCTTATTCCACTAACACTATTACCTTTTATTCCTGTTATTTCAGAAATACTTTTATAATTAGTTTTATTACTGTTAATATATATATTTGCAAATTCATTACTTTTTATATTATCTACAGTTATATCATAATCAATATTGTTTTCTTTTAAAAATTTTTGTACTTTAGTTAATCTCATAATTAGCCTCCTTATGCTGATTATAATATCATATTATAGCAAATTCTTCAAATAATGTTAAAAGCTCTTATTTTCGATTGTACTGTTAAGAGGTATCATTTGTTGTATTTTATGATTTTATAATTGTGGGACTATGTGTAGGAATTTTTAGACACATATAAAAGCCCTTAACGAATATTACATTTTATGATACAATGTAAATTAGAAATGAGGTAGATTGATATGTTTTTAAGTTCGATTAGTTCTTGTAGAAATGATAAATGCAGTAAAAAGGATTCTTGTTTAAGATATACTAATGAAAATGATAATATAAAAAGTGAAACGTATTTAGTATTAACAGAAGAAGAATGTAATAAAAGCAAAAGTTATATAAATAAAGATGAATATTATAAAAAAATGATATTAAATGCTATAAATGAAAGTCCAAAAGATGATTTAGATAAAAAGTATTTGTTAGAACTTTGTTATTCGTTATTAGAAGTATCAAAGAAATATGAGTTAAATGCTGAACTGAAAGATAAGATTAAATCAATAGAAAATAAATAAAAATAGTTTCTGCAATTTTCTGCAATTCAAAAAAATTAGTTTCTGCAAATATTGAAGATTTTTTCTGCAAGAGCAAAAAAATTTAGAAATACCCACACAAACTTTAAAGAAAAAATCAATCTAGTAAATGATTGAAAAACGTTTATATATCAATCATTTATGAACTTTTTATAAAAATCCATTCTTCCTTGTGTTTCTAGGAACACAGAGAACGGCAAAACTGGTCTACTTTCAAAGAAAAATCCTTGTAACTCAACAGCTACAAGGATTTTAACTATTATTTTTCATTGGTCGAGGTGACAGGGATCGAACCTGCGACCTCATGGTCCCAAACCACGCGCGCTACCAACTGCGCTACACCTCGATATAATATATTTTATTTACAATGCCTATATAATATATCATAAAATCAAAAAAAAATCAATAACTTTTTCAAAAAATATTGAAAAAACTCAACGATTAAAGTATAATAATAAAGTATTTTTATTAAATACATTTTTGCACCAGTAGCTTAGTTGGATAGAGTGTTCGGCTACGAACCGGAAGGTCGGGGGTTCGAATCCCTCCTGGTGCACCAAGGTTCTCAAAATTATTTGAGGACTTTTTATATTTGTTTATTTAAACTTATTAATAAATTAGCCCTCCTTTCGTATAAAATAATATATCCATAAACTAAACTATCTGTTCTTTTGTTTTATCATTAGAATATAGTTCTTTCTTGATTACTTTTATGGCTTCAATCGTATCTAAAAAACTTACATTTTTTGAATACTCATGCTTTTGGGAATAATCTAGCCATATCCTATTTAAAAACGGATTATTTTCTAAAATTTTGATTGTTTCTTTTATATTTCTCAGTTCGGTTATACTATTTCTAGCAGAAAAAGTTCTAATAATAGCCTCTGATAAAATTTCTTTATCTATACTATCCCATCTGTAATTAACAAAAAAGTACAAATCGTAGTAATCTTTCATTCTACTATTTGTTATTTTTCTTTCTAATATAGACTGTAATTTTTCGGCAATAATAGTTTCTTGATTGTAAGATAAAATGTCTATGTATGAATTATCAAATAACTTTTTATACTTGTATTCAATTGCTCTAGGTGTAATAATATCTCCAGTTGAAACATCCATATGAAATTGTACCTTTATATTTTCATATATAGCAATTATTTTAAATTGGTAACCACCATAATATTCTTCTTGTTTTATATCTTCAACTTTCTCTATTTTAAATGTAACATTATCTCCAATATCCATATTTAAAACTTCATTAAGTATTTCTAATAATTTTTCTTTGTCTAAATTAATACCTGTTATATTAGTGTCTATATCCATAGTGGTCCTTAAATTTATTCCCATTATTGAAGATAATAGTAATCCACCTTTTATAATAAAATTCTCTTTATATTCTGATTTTGATAATCTTTCTAATACTCTTTCAAACATATAATTTTGCAATACTTGTTGAATTGAAATAGCATTCTCATTAGCTACATTTCTAGCTTTATATTTTAATGATTTTGCGTTTTTTATCATATAATCCACTCCATTACTTTTTCTAATTTTTTTTCACATTTCATTTTTTTTGCATATTCCCATATTTTATTTAAATCTACTTGATTGTGTAAAATCATATTCCTAATAAATTTATTTGTTTGTTCTTTATCTATACCTGTATTTCTATCTTTTAGGATATCACATATCGTTCTTTCCATATTATAAACTTTTACTTTGAACCCAGATGGAGAATTTACTATAACTACTCCTAGATCCAGTAAATCCTTTTTCACATAATGTACTCTCATGTTATTAGGAAATCTCTGTACATTATATCCACTATATACTGTCACATCAATTTTTTCTGGTGTTCTTTCACTTGCTCTAAAAAGATACATGGCAGTATTATATGAGAATATGGCATTTTTATTTTTAAGTTGAAATATATAAAATTCATCTTCTAACATATCTCTTGAAATGTATATACCTTTTTTTACTCTTTCAATAGTGCCACTTTCTATAAATTGTTTTATATGAACTCTAGGAATCCCAATTCCTTCGATTTGTTTTGTTGTAATTATTCCATTATTTTGTTTTAGAAGTTTTTTGATTTTTTCTTCCATAATTCCACCTCTTTACAATTGTACTTATATTGTATCACATATAAGTACAATTGTAAAGAGGTGGTGCAAGGCTTATTTTCATATTTATATATACTATTTGGAATTTACTCTTAAAATTTACAAAAACATAATAATTAAAATAAAATTCATTTATTTCTATATATTTCCCTAAAAATATGATATAATGCAATCAAATTTTATAAAAAGATAAATTATCATGTTTAAAGAAAATTTAATACTAGAAAATGGAGTCCAAATAATGGGAACATAGTTTTATAGATTTAAAATACTTATTAATAGTAAAGGAGGTCATTATATATGGGATATTTATTCGCAATAATATCATCGTTGTTTTTTACATTTTATGTAATACCTAAAAAAATTTCAAAACAAACACCAACAAAATATAGTTTGTTTATGGGACTAGGTTTCTTCACAATATCACTTATAATATATATTATAAGTAAAATATTCATCAATAATCCCCAAGAAACTCTTTTAAATCCCATATTAATTTTATCTGGTATTGGTGGAATACTGTGGTTAATAGGTTCCATATTTTTCTTAACAGCAATAGATAAAATTGGATTATCAAGGTCAAATCAATGGAAGAATTTGCAAGGGCCAATTGGAGCGATTTTAACATTAGTATTTTTATATGAATTTATACAAACGAAAGTAATTTATATTATTCTAGCAATTATTTTTATATTAATATCTGCAATGTTATTTACAATTAAAAATAAAGATGAAAGAATTGTAGATAAAAAAGGAATTATATATGCAATTTTATCAGCATTATTTTTTGGAACAAATGCATTAATACAAAAATATGCAACTAACAATGGACTAGTATATTCTCAACAAGTATATTTTTCTGGTTCAGTATTTATATCCGCATTTGTATACCTTTTTGTAAAAGAAAAAAATATTAAATTTTTAAGAAATATAAAAAGTAAAGATAATATTTTAGGAATTATAGGTGGATTTATATACTTTTTTGCATCTTTTTTCTCAACATTAGCTTACAAATATATACCAGGCTCAATAGCTTTTACTATAGTTCAATTAAACGCTGTTTGGACCGTATTAGTGGGAATATTAATATTTAAGGAAATTGATTTCAAAAAGAATTGGATAAGAATATTACTAGGAATAATATTAGCAATTATTGGCGTAATTATGCTTTTATTTGCTCAAAACTAAATAACTAGTCACAAATTTGTATTAAAACAAAATAAATTTAAAGGAGTAGTAGAAAAATGAATAATTTTATTTATGAAATCCCAACAAAAGTATACTTTGGAGAAAACCAAATACAAGGAAACTTAAATAAAGAAATAAAAAAGTACGGTAATAAAGTATTATTAGTATATGGTGGAGGTTCTATAAAAAAACTAGGACTTTACCAAAAAATTATAAAAGAACTTCAAGATGCCAATATAGAAATTTATGAATTCTCTGGAATAGAACCTAACCCAAGACATACATCAATAAACAAAGCTGCTAACATTTGTAAAGAAAAAGATATAGATGTAATTTTAGCTGTTGGAGGTGGAAGTGTAATTGATAGTTGTAAAGTTATAGCAGCAGGAAAATATTATGATGGAGATACATGGGACTTTATAACAAAAAAAGCTGAAATACAAAAAGCATTACCAATAATTACTATACTAACTTTATCAGCAACTGGATCTGAAATGAATCCAACAGCTGTCATTTCAAATATGGAAACAAATGAGAAAAAAAGTGTAAAAAATCCTATAACTTTGCCAAAAGTGTCTTTCTTAGATCCAACTATTACCTATTCAGTAAATAAATATCACACTGCCTGTGGTAGTTGCGATATTTTATCACATATATTAGAAACATATTTTGCGAGAAATGATGGATTATATATGTTAGATACTGTAATGGAAGGATTAATGAAAACTGTAATAAAATATTCTAAAATCGCTTATAACAATCCTGAAAATTATGAAGCAAGAGCAAATTTAATGTGGGCTTCTTCTTGGGCAATAAATGGATTTGTCAGAATGGATAAACAACCTAATATATGGGTTTGCCATTTATTAGAACACCAATTATCTGCTTTTTATGATATTACCCATGGATTAGGATTAGCTATTTTGACTTCACGATATTTAAGATATGCATTAAATGAAAACAATGTAGATAGATACTATAATTTCGGCATAAATGTTTGTAACATTGATAGTAGTTTACCTAAAATGGAAGTTGCAGAAAAATCAATAGAGTATCTAGAAGAATTATTTTTTAAAGATTTGGGATTAACAAATAATTTATCTGACTTAAATATTGATGATAAACATTTTGAAGAAATGGCAAATCGTATATGTGGTAATGGTATAGTAGAAGGTTTTATAGATATGAATAAAGAAGATATTGTTAAAATCTTTAAAAATTGTTTATAGTATAAATTTCAGTTAATTATTACAGTTCACGCTTAATAATCTTAAATAGCGCGAAGGAGTTCTATATTTTAATATTTTGTAGTGAAATTGTGGGGACCGTTCAAAAATCCTCAAAAGTTCTATGAACTTTTGTTATGATTTTTAGAATGGGGATAACGAAAAAAATATTAAAATATAAACTCCTGGGAGCGAGTAGATATTTTTAAATGTGAACTGTAATTTATAATTTACTCACTCATAAGTTCAGGACTATCACTCAAAATTTTATCAACAATATTCTGTTTCAAATTAAAAGGTTGTACATATCCATATAAAGACTTAGCCTTTTCTCTTAGAGCCATACAATCTTCATTTACATATATCTTTGCTTTGCCCTTTCCATTTTTAGCCTCTTGAACTAAATTTGCAACTGGTGAATTTCCAGTAAAAGCAATAACAATGGACTCTCTGCGTTCAAATATTTCATAATTAAAACTTTTATAAATTCCTAATTCTTCACTTTCTGTTGAAATACGAATACCTTTTATTTGTTTTTCTAATAATCTATTCATAACTTCTTTTGATATCATTTTAGGTATAATCGCATCAATTTCAAACTTTTTATTATATTTTTTTACTATCTCTATTAATGCTTTCTCATACCCCTCTACTTGATGGCCTATTACAAAATATGCTTTTTTTGGATTTAACTTTTGTACTAAATCTACTAATAACCTCTCCCCTTCCGGAAGTAGTTTTGTAGTCTTGTCTTTTGAGTTAAAACTTCCTCCCGCAATTATAATAGGCATCTTATCTTCTGGTAACTTTTTAATTTTATCTTTTAAAACTCTTTCTGAATCTAGCTTTAAGTTAATTCTTAAATTTGTAGTTAAATTGCTTGCTTTTTTTGTATTATCTTCTTCTAATTTTAAAATTGCTTCTCTAATTGTTCTTCCATCTAAAAACTTTTCAAATTGCTTTTGTTTTATTTCAAAATATCTTTTACTATCTTTTATTATCTCATCTTCCACTTTAACCATTTTTGCTAAGTCATGTTCATCTAATCCTATTAAATTACTTAATGCTAACTGCTCCTCAATTGTATCAACACCATAAAATCCACATCCATCTGTACCTTGAACACATTTTATATCAGCATCTAAATATTTTTTAAGTGGATGCCTATCTAATGAATTCAAATTATTTAGTCTAACATTTGAAGTTATTTGAAACTCTAAAACTGCACCAGAAGACTTTATTTCATTTATTAATATTTTTCCTTTTTCTGAATCTAAGCTAGGTGTATATAATCCATGTCCTATTCTAATTTTAGGAATTTTATATCCTTCTGGTACCGCTTCTTTTACACATTGAATTGACTTTAAGACATTGTCTCTTAAGCTATCATTCTCTCCTGCGTGAATTCTAATTGTAAAATACTTATCTTCTAAAGTTGCATATTCCACCAATTCTTTAATTACTGGACTTAATTCACTAATATCATTAATTTCCTCACCTATAAAGTCACTTCCAACGACATATGGACTTTTAGCTACTGCCTTAATAACATCTAAATTTTCCCTTAAATATGTTTCACTTGTTTTTTGGTCTTTAATAATTGTTAAAGGTATTCTTCTAATGGCTGCCAAAAACCTTATAGCCACACCTGTTTCCTTTTCTATTTTAGGCATTACTTCATGCACTTCTTCTAAAAACTCAATAGCAGGAATTCCTAATTTAACTAAATCTGTATTAGCTATTTCTGTATACATTATTCCTTGTTTTTGATATTCTCTTGCTATCCATAATAATTTATCTTGTCTTAAATTATTTTTTTCATATTGACTGTCTTTTTTATGATCTTCTATCATTTTTTTAACATAATTTGCAATATCTTTTTCTGGTATTTGGTTTATTTTTTCCTTATTTAAACTAATTTTATCTTCACTTTTTATTCCTTTTGCAAATATATAACGATAAAGATATACTTTTTCTAAATTTGTAAAAACTGCTTGCCCATCTTTTAGAATTGCTAAACTTGTTCTAATTTTTGCAATATTGTATTCTGCATTATCAAGATTATTTAAAATAAAATCGGCAAAATTAATAAATGTATTGTCATCTATCCTTCTTGTTAAATATTTTCCTTTTAACTCTGAAAACTCAAATTGTTTCTCTACCTCTTTTCTTTGCTTCATCATCTTTTCTTCTTGACTACTTGTCATCTTTAGGTTTAGTTTCTTTATGTAGTACAATGGATATCTTAATTGATGCACAATACCAAGTGCAATCAAAATATCAGGCGAAAGATTAGCATTCATATGTGTATGTAAATCTGTCTTAAACTTATATTTTTTTAAAATATATGATTTAACAATAGTCTTTTCTATTGGTAATTCATAATCTTTAGTTTGTGACATTAAAGTTTTTGCAATAGCTGGTATCTTTGCTTTAATTTCCACCCTTCCATCTTGATAAATATTAGCAATTTTAATTCCACCTAGCCTAAATATATATACAATTTCATTATCTCCATTAATACTTGCAGGTATAATTCCTTTTATAATTTTCATATCATTTTCATCTTTTACAGTTTTTACTCCACATAACTCTGCCAAATTAGTAATTAAATTTCCTGTATTATGATTAGGTGTCCTTAATATATAGACAATTTCATCTTCATTATCTTGATATAATTCTACAATAATATCTTTTTCTTTATCTAAATGAAATTTATTTAATAACATATATTTTCCTGCACAATATATTTAATAAATTAAATACACTATGCTCTCCCTTCTTTATCTAATTTTAATGATTATATCATAATATTTTATTTTTTGCCATATATTGATATGGGGTGTTTTTATTGTTTATTCAGACTATTAAAATAAGTAAAAAATTAATTATATTTATAACAATTTTAGCTTTTATAACAACCTCTGTTATTGTGTTTTATTCTTTGGCAAATGATGGTTCTAATAGTACAGAAATAAAAGAAGAAGATAAAAAAGATTTTATTAAATGGGTTGATTTTAATATTACAGCTGATTTGTTGAATAAAACTGCAAAATTAGATATTGACTCACATAATAAAAATTCTGATATTCAATATAATTGGATTGAACTTTTAGCATATTTAGCTTGTAAAAATGGTGGTAATTTTAAAAACTTTAAACAAAATGATTTAGATAAATTATTAGAGGAATTAAAAAAAGGCAAAACTATAGAAGAATTAACAAAAGATAATAAATATTATTCTTATTACTATGAAAGCTATTCTGCAGCTTTAGATGGGTTTATTGGGAACTACACTATAGAAACCAAAACAGAACCAAAAACAGAAATGGAAACAAAATTAAATTCAAGTTCAAATTCGGATTTAAATTCAAATTTAGAATTAGCAGAGTCAAACACAGAAGCAGAAAACAAAACCAAAACCACTGAAGAAAAGTATGGTCTAAAAGCTTTTTTACCTATTGCTAAAAATTATGGATTTAGCCATTATGATGACTTTGGAAACAGCAGGTCTTATGGTTTTAAAAGAATCCATTTAGGAAATGACTTAATGGGAAGTATAGGAACTCCAATTATAGCAGTAGAAGGTGGTACCATTGAGCACTTAGGCTGGAATCAATATGGTGGTTGGAGAATAGGTATTAGAAGTGAAAATAAAAAACGATATTACTACTATGCTCATTTAAGAAAAGACCATCCATATGCTGAAGGACTTAAAGAAGGTGATACTGTGGAAGCAGGAGATGTTATTGGATACCTTGGCATGACAGGATATAGTACAAAAGAAAATGTAAATAACATCAATGTCCCACACTTACACTTTGGCATGCAACTAATATTCGACGAATCACAAGTAGATAGTAATAATGAAATCTGGATTGATGTTTATCAAATTATAGAATTTTTAAAGAAAAATCGTTCAGAAGTTTATATGTCCAATAAAGAAACTAAAGACTATTCTAGAAAATAATTTTAAAGATTAAAAAAATTGTTACTTATAGGCTTGTCCTCTGTTGTCAACCTTTATGACTAAAATAATAAGTTCATTTTGATTTAATTCATAAATAATGCGATAATCGCCGAACTCGAAGTCTATATTCATTTTTACAACCTACCATTTTCTTTATATCGCCACTTGGCAGGTTGTAAATTGATTTGTAAATTCGTAATCTTTGAATTTTGTCTTGCTTTTCAATAAATTTGAGAGCTTTGGGTCTAATTTTTATCTTGTAAATCATCATAGGTCAACCCCTCTCTTTGTAAAATTTCTTCAAAAGATACTGCATTTTTTAACTCTTTTTCTTTAGTATCTTTGCTTTCTGTTAAATAGTCTAAATACATTACTTTTTCTGTAATATCCATGTTTTCTAAAATGACAGTAGGCTCTAATCGTAATAGTTCAGAATCAATGGCTTTTTCCATTAGAATTTTAATAGAGTTTAAGCATTCTGTATTAAGTCTTGGTGTCATTTTTATAACATCTTTAATTGCTTGAATTTGTGCTTCAGACATGTTAATCAGCTCCTTTCTTTTTTATTGTAAGTATATTATAGCAAGTTAGAAGTAGATTTACAAGATTAAAAGGCTTTAAATCTATGATAAAATTGCCATTTAAACCCGGAACTGATGGCACAATTCTATTTTTTACCTAATACTAATGTTATTTCTTTATTTATCTTTCCTCTTCTAATTTGCATTATAACTTGCTCACCAGGCTTCTTAGTATAAACATATTCTCTTAAATCATTCATAGTATTTAATTCTCTAGAATCTATACTTGAAATAATATCTCCCTCTTTTAATTCTGTATTATCTGCTGGTCCATTTTTTGTAATTTGCGCAACATAAATTCCTTTTTCTAATTGAAGATTAGAATTAGAACCAGAATTAGAATTCAAGTATGGTACAACTTCTTTGTCATAAGCATAAATTCCAATTGTTGCTTCTTGAAAGTCTTCTGTATTTTTTAGGCTTTCTACAATCGGCTTAACAATATTAATTGGAATTGCAAATCCTATTCCTTCTGCAGATGATATTTTTACCGTATTTATTCCTATTACTTGTCCATTAGGATATATTAAAGGTCCCCCACTGTTTCCTGGATTAATTGTTGCATCTGTTTGAATAAGGTCTGTCATATATGATGATTTGTTTTCTTCTTCTAATTTTATTGTTCGATTTTTGGCACTTATAATTCCTGACGTTACTGTCCTTCTAAATTCAAATCCTATTGGATTTCCTATTGCATATACTGTTTCTCCAACTCGTATTTTACTTGAATCTCCTAATTCAACATATTTTAAATTTTTTGCATTTATTTTTGTAATTGATAAATCTAAGTCTGTATCACTCCATACTACTGTTCCATCATAGTTGCTTCCATTTTCCAATGTGATATAACATTTACTAAATTTACTTCCAGTAACATGTTCATTACTTAAAATATATCCATTCTCACTTACAATAATTCCTGTGCCTAGTCCTAATTCATTTTCTGTGCTTTTTGATAGTATTGTGCTTCCCGCATTTTTTAATTTTGAAATTCCTACTACCTTCTCTGTTGTTTCTTCAATTACATCTGCTACCTTTTTGCTATTCTCTTCTTCACTTTCCACAGTTTGTTCTTTAATTGTGGATTGCACTTTTTCTGTTTCGTAAGTTTCTTCTTTTGTTTCTATTTCATTATATGTAGCATACATATAAAATCCTAATATCCATAAAATGATAATTGTTCCAAATATAATTAATATTCTTTTTGATTTGCTTTGTTTTACTCTTCTTTTCAAAATTTACACCTCTAAAAATATTGTTTCCTAAACATAGTATTTTAAACATATTTTGTTATAATAACTCTATTGACAATTTTAGTTAAAAAACTATATAATTTGACTAAATAATGGAATAAAAGAGGACTTATTTATGGAAAAAAAATTATATAATTTAACAAATTCGCAAAAGAGTATTTGGATGACCGAACAATTTTATAATGGAACTAATATTAATAATATTGTTGGATATTTGAAAATAGATAAAAATGCAAATTTTAAAGCTTTAGAACAAGCTTTAAACTATTTTGTAACTAAAAATGATTCTTTCAAGTTAAAAATTCATTTAGATGATTCTTCAATACCAAAACAATATATTGATGATTTCATTTATCAAAACATTGAAATTTTAGATTTAAAAGATGATAATCAACTCATTGAATTTGAAAATTCATTTCCTAGACAATGTATTAATTTGCTAGATAATTTTCTATTTCTTACAAAACTATTACGTTTTCCTAATGGTAGTGGTATATTAGTATTGTCTGCACATCATTTAATATCTGATGCTTGGACAATGTCTTTATGCCTTGAAGAAATTTACTCAAATTATATGAAACTTATAAATAATGAAGTAATTAGTACTACTCCAAATCCGTCTTATATTGAATATATACTATCTCAAGAAGATTATAAAAACAGTGAAAAATATATAAAAGACGCAGAATTTTGGAAAACTCAGTTTAATAGCTTGCCTAGTGTAATTTCATATAAGAAAAATACAAATATATCAATTAATGCAAACAGAAAAGTATATACAATTTCACCTTATTTGATAAAAAAAATACATTGTTATTGTGAAGAAAATAAAATTTCTGATTATGTATTTTTGTTAAGTGTATTTAGTATTTATTTTAAAAATGTATTTAACACTAATAACTTTATTATTGGAAATCCAGTTTTAAATAGATCAAATTTCAAAGAAAAGAATATGACAGGTATGTTCGTATCAATTATGCCATTCATTATTAATTGTACTGATACAAATTCATTTTCAGAATTTTGTCACACAATTGCAAATAATCAAAAACATATGTATCGTCATATTAAATATCCATACCACGAAATACTAAATGATATTAGAAATACTCATAATTTTTCTGATAGTTTATATGATATTGTATTTTCTTATCAGAATGCAAGTATACCTTCTTATTGCAAATGGTTGCATAACCATTCTCAAGCAGAATCTTTACAAATACATATAAAAAATATTGCAGAAGAAAAGAATACACTTGCTATTCATTATGACTATTTAACAGATTTATTTTCTGAACAGGATATAGATTTAATGCACGAAAGAATATTATCTATTATAAATCAAGTACTAAAATCTCCTAATATTAACATATCAAATATTGATATTATTTCTAATTTAGAAAAAACGCTTATATTAAAAGAATTTAATAATACCTCTTCTGTTTTTAATAAAACCTCTAATATTGTAAAAGAATTTGAGAAAATAGTAGATAAATATCCTAATAATATAGCTGTAATAGATAAAAATACTTCACTTACATATCGAGAATTAAATTCAAAAGCTAACTTTTTAGCTAAGAAAATTATTGACTCAAATATAAATAGTAATATTATTGCATTTTCGTTAAAACGTTCTTCTTCTATTATTATTACTATTTTAGCAATTTTAAAATCTGGTCATACTTATATGCCAATTGATCCAGATTACCCAATTGATAGAATTAATTTTATGATAAAAAACAGTTCTTGCAAATTATTAATTTCAACTATTGATTTTTTTGAAAAAGTAAATTGCAAGATGGATTTTATTGATTATAATACTTTATCTTTTAATAAACATACACCTAATTTAAACATAAAAATAGATTCTAAAAAGCCTTGTTATGTTATGTATACTTCTGGTTCTACTGGTACTCCAAAGGCTGTCACCATAATGCATTATAATGTTCTTAATTTTGTTCAAAGTATGCAAGAACATTTGAACTATAAACCAGCACCTGAAAATAAAGTACTATCAGTAACAACGGTCTGCTTTGATATTTTTGTATTTGAGATTTACCCCACATTACTGTCAGGTCTAACATTAATAATTGCTGATGAACTTGAAAGTAGAAGTCCCCAACTATTAAGTAGAATTATTAAAAAACATAAAATTTCAAAGCTTCTAACAACTCCTTCAAGAATAGATTTATTATTTTCTGATAGTAGCTATTCAAACGCCTTATCAAGTATTAAAGAATTTATTTTAGGAGGAGAGCCATTTCCAAAAACTTTACTTAATAAGTTAAAGACACATACAAAGTCAAAAATATATAACTTATATGGTCCTACTGAAACAACAGTATATTCTACATTTAAAGAGCTTACAAATTGTGATAATATTACAATAGGAAAACCAATTAATAATACTCAAGTATATATATTAAATGATAATAATAAATTACAACCACTTAACTTAATTGGAGAAATCTGCATAGGTGGCGAAGGTGTTGGAGCTGGATATTATAAAAATCCCGAAAAAACAAATCAAGTATTTATTCCTAATCCTTATGGAAAAGGTATTTTGTACAAAACAGGAGATCTTGGTTATTGGCAACGAAACGGAGAATTAGTCTGCCTTGGAAGAAAAGATTCACAGGTAAAAATACGTGGATATCGTATTGAACTAGATGATATTAGTAATAACATTCTATCTTTTAACAATATCGAGAAATGTGTAGTTGTAGATAAAACTGATAAAAATGATAAAAAATACTTATGTGCTTACCTAGTTTCAAAAGAGAAAATTGATATATCAGAATTAAAAAAACATCTAGTAAACATTTTACCTAATTATATGATTCCTACTTATTTTATACAGTTAGAAAATCTGCCATTAACTCAAAATCATAAAATTGATAGAAAAGCTTTGCCAGAACCAGATATATCAAACCTAATAATTACTACTAAATACGAAAAGCCATTTACTAAATCAGAAAAATCAATATGTAAAGTTTTTAGAGAGTGTTTAAAAATAAATAGAATAGGAATTAATGATGATATATTTGATTATAATATTGATTCATTAGATATAATTCGTATTCAAACAAAGCTATTAGAATATAATATAAAATTAAATACACAAGATTTTTATAAATATAGAACTATAAAACAATTAGGAGATTTTTTCGAAAATAAAATTAATATTTCAAGCACAGAAATTGATACAAATTATTTAAGTACTATTAATAATAGCTTTCATAAACACAACGATATTATTACATATTCAAAACATAAATATTCAAATATATTACTAATAGGTTCCACTGGCTATTTAGGAATTCACCTATTAGAGGAATTACTAAATACAACAAACGCTCATATTACATGTATAATACGTATTAAGGAAAACGAAAATCCAAAAGAACGATTAGCAAAATTATATAAATTCTATTTTAATAAAGATCTTAACCATTCTAGAATAACTGTTATTGACTCAAATATAACTAAAACTAACTTAGGATTAAACAAATCTAATTACAAAAACTTATGCAACTCAATAGACTTAGTAATTAATACTGCAGCAAATGTTAGATACTATGGAGATTATAACGAATTTAAAAAAATTAATGTAGATTTAGTACAAAATTTAATCAACTTATGTAATTCTAATAATATTAAACTTATACATATTTCTACTTTAGGTGTTTCTGGAAACTATCTTGTTAATCATGAAAAAAATTACAATAGCTTTTGCGAAAATGACTTTTATATTGGACAAAAGTTTGATGAAAATGTTTATATTCAAACTAAATTTGAGGCAGAGAAACTAATTTATGAACAAATTGCTAACGGATTGAATGCTTCTATTATTAGAGTTGGAAACTTAACAAGCAGATATTCAGATGGTACTTTCCAAGCAAATTTTGGAGATAACGCATTTTATAATATTTTAGTTATGATTTTAAAATATCATATTATACCAAATACAATGACTGAAGAATTCTTGGAGTTTACTCCTATTGACTATTGTGCCAAAGCAATTTGTACACTTATATCTAATGTTAATATTAATAGATATGTATTTCACATATTTAATAATAATTATATATGTGTTTCAGATTTACTCTCTATATTTGAGGAACTTGGATTTGAAACAGAAGTATTATCTGGAAATGATTTTAAAGAGAAAATATTATCTTTATCAAATCAATATCCAGAAGAAAACATATTAAAAGGTATTGTTAATGACTTGGACGATACTTTAGGTTTAAGCTTTAAGTCCACTGTTAATCAACAAAATCAATATACTAATTCTTATTTAAACAATTTACAATTTATGTGGCCAATTATAGATAAAAAATATATAAAGAAAATATCTAACTATTTAAAAAAGAAAAAATATATTTAAAAAAACCGAAAATTATTATAAAATAATACTAAAAATAATTAAGGAGAACCAATGAAAAATTTTTTTAAAAAATATAATATACAATTAAAATTATTATTTGCACTTACTTTAGGATTAGTCGTTTTATCTACTATTTACTATTTTCTTATTCCAATGATATTAAACTATCCTGAAGGAACATATGGAACTTATTTCCAAAAAGAGGTAGAAAATACTGACTATATCACTCAAGTTCTTTTAATATCTCTTGCTATTTTTAGTATTTTCGCTATTTTGACTTTTTGGAAAACTAAATTTTTGATTAAGTACAATGACTTAATAGAGTATCCTAACAGATACTCTATTAAGGAGATAAATTATGTTAAAAATAAGCTACTCACTGTTCCATATTCATTATTTTTACTAAACATTATAATACCTAGTATTGCTCTTACTGTAATACATGCATTTACAATACACCAACTTGGTATAACTACACTAAAATTATTTATTTTAGTATTTTCATTAATGACTTTATATGTTACATCAGTTTTTATTTACACTTGCAATATTTTTAAACAAATACTAATAAAATTACCATATGATGATACTATTGGTCTGAGGAAAGATTCTTTAAAGAAAAGAATTTTTTATAATATTGCTCCATTGATATTAGTATCAATATTATTTACTTCATTACTTGGATATTCAATTGTATCAATAAAAACAGGAAATTCTTTATTTGAAACATATCGTAATAGTTTACATTGCCTTACTTCATATAATGATTTTTCTAGCTTAGATGACTTAAGAACTCAGTTGCATACTATATCCTTATTAGGAGCAGATGACTTTATATTTATAAAACATAATAATACTTATATTGATGTAGATGGAAACGAAATACAATTAAGTAAATTTTTTGATAAATATCTAAATGAATTGTCCAATTCAAATAATGGAAGAGTTTATGAATATTATGGAATTGATTGTCAAGGTGCAACAATTAATATTAAGATTAACAATGAAATCTATACTTTAGGTATTTATTTTTATATTTTATCTACAGATATCTTATTATATTTTTCAATATCATTTATCATTTTAGTATTAATGAATATTATTATTTTGACCTTATTTGCTAGATCATTATCTTCTGATATTACAATAATTTCTTCTAGTTTCTCTTCAATGGCAAAAAATAATGATATAGACATTATCCAACCTCTAGCTTTAACTTCAAATGATGAAATAGGAAAATTAATTATTGCTTATAATCAAATACAAAAATTAACAAAAAATAATATTCAGCAAATACACGATAATCAAGAAACTCTAATGGAAAAAGAGCGTTTAGCCTCTCTTGGACAACTAATTGGTGGAATTGCACATAACTTAAAAACACCTATAATGTCTATATCTGGAGCGGCAGAAGGATTATCAGACCTAATAAAAGAATATGACATTTCTATTGAAACACCTGAAGTTACTAAACAAGATCACCACGAAATTGCAAAAGATATGTCAAATTGGATTTCTAAAATTAGAACACATACAGAATATATGTCAGATGTTATTACTGCTGTTAAAGGTCAGGCTGTAACTTTATCAAATGAAGAAGATATATCTTTTACAGTTGGTGAATTGTTAAAAAGAGTTAATATTTTAATGAAACATGAATTAAAAAATGCAATTATTTACTTAAATATTGCTATGAAAGTTGACGAAAACTTAGTACTAAAAGGTGATGTTAATATTTTGGTACAGGTTATTAATAATATGATTTCAAATGCTATACAAGCTTATAATGGTAAACCTGAACAGAAAATAGATTTAATAGTTGAACAAAATAATAATAATTTGATTATTTCTATTAAGGATTATGGCTCTGGTATGCCTAAAAAAGTAAAGGATAAATTATTTAAGGAGATGATTACTACAAAGGGGAAAAATGGTACTGGTCTTGGTTTGTATATGTCTTATTCAACTGTTAGGGCTCATTTTAGTGGTGATATTTCTGTTGAGTCTGAAGAAAATCAAGGTACTACTTTTGTTATAACTCTTCCTTTAAAATAAATGCTATCTTACAAATTATTTACTCGCTCACAGAAGTTTAAGATAATTTTAACTGTACTGTAACTAATAACAAATTTCTACAAATCTCTTGCTTTTTCTCGCATTTACTAATATAATGTAGTCAAATTTAGGTAAAATAGAGGTATTTATATGAGAATTGGCGTACAAAATGTAGAAAATACAGAAAATAGAAACTACAAAATAATTGCAGTTGATGACGAAGAAGGTATAATCGATTCATTATCTATTTTCTTAAAAAGGTCTGGATATGACTTTACAGGAGTAACTAATCCACAAGAAGCAATTGAAAAAGTAAAAAATGAGCATTTTGATTTAATGATACTAGACTTTATAATGACTCCTTTTCATGGTGACCAAGTAGTTGAAGAAATTAGAAAATTTAATAATGAACTATATATTTTACTACTAACAGGACATAAAGACTTAGCTCCACCACTAGAGACAATTAGAAGACTTGACATACAAGGATATTGTGAAAAAAGTGATAAATTTGATCAATTATTATTACTAATTGAATCTGGAATTAAATCTATTGCTCAAATGAATCAAATAAAAAAGATAAATGATGAATTAAAAACCACTTATAATTTATTAGAAAAATCATATTTAGAAAGTATAGAAACTTTGCGTTATACTGTTGAAGCAAAAGATACTTATACAAAAGGACATTCAGACAGAGTATCAGAATATGCTGTATTAATAGGAAAAAAAGTTGGATTACCAGAAGATGAATTAAAAACTTTACAAATTGGCGGATTATTTCACGACATTGGAAAGATTGGGGTTCCAGATACAATATTACAAAAAGAAGCTAAACTAACAGATGATGAATATTCAGAAATTAAAAATCATCCTTCAATTGGTGCCCACATCTTATCTACTGCAACAATTTTCAAAGAAATTATACCAATTGTAAAACATCATCATGAAAGATACGATGGCCATGGATATCCTAGTCAATTAAAAGGTGAAGATATACCATATTTAGCAAGAATAACAGCAATTGCAGATACATTTGATGCTATGACTTCTAAAAGAAGTTATCGTGATGCTTTGCCAATGGAAACTGTTATTTCAGAATTTGAAAGGTGTAAAGGCACACAGTTTGATTCAAAACTTGCAGATACTTTTTTAGACATTCTAAAAAATAACTTTGATGATATAAAAGAAATTCAAGAAAAATATAACTAATTAAAAAATTGCCACTGGTTCCGGGTTTAAATGGCAACTAAATCCGAAATTAGTAGCAACTTTTTTATTCTTAAACTTTCATTGAAAGCCCAACTTTTTGTCTTTCTTTATCAATCTTAATTACTTTAACTTTAACAATATCACCTACTGAAACAACTTCTGAAGGATTTTTAATAAACTTATCACTCATTTCAGAAATATGTACTAAACCATCATGTTTTACACCAATATCGACAAAAGCACCAAAATCTATTACATTTCTTACTGTTCCCGTCAAAACCATTCCCTCTTTTAAATCTTCTAATTTCAATACATCACTACGCAAAATTGGCTTTGGCATATCTTCACGAGGGTCTCTTCCCGGTTTTGAAAGCTCTTCTATAATGTCTGATAAAGTCATTTCTCCTACATTTAACTCTTTTGACATATTAGCTACATTTACACTTTTTAACTTATTTCTTAATTCAATTAGTTTTTCTTTATCTTTTAAATCTTCTTTATTAAATCCTAAATTAGCAAGTAAACTTTCTGCAACTTCATAACTTTCAGGGTGAACTGCTGTAACTTCTAATGGGTTGTCTCCATCTAATATCCTTAAGAAACCAGCACATTGCTCAAATGCTACTTTTCCTAGCTTTGGAACTTTTAACAATTGTTTTCTATTTTTTAATTTTCCGTTTTCATCTCTATATTTAACAATGTTTTTTGCTATTGAATTGTTAATTCCAGAAACATAAGATAAAAGTGAAGGTGTTGCAGTGTTTACATCTACTCCAACTTTATTAACGCTATCCTCTACTACTCCTGTAAGACTTTCTGCTAATCTCTTTTGATTTACATCATGTTGATATTGTCCAACTCCTATTGCTTTTGGATCAATTTTTACTAATTCTGCTAAAGGATCTTGAAGTCTTCTTGCTATTGAAATTGCCCCTCTTATTGATACATTTATATCTGGATATTCTTCTGTTGCAAGCTTAGAAGCAGAATAAACAGATGCTCCCGCTTCACTAACGATTACATAATGAACTTGTCTTGAAGTATCTTTTATCATATCTGCAACAAACATTTCAGACTCTCTTGAAGCAGTACCATTACCAATTGCAATCATATCAATTTTGTCTTTTTCAATTAATTTTAGAAGCTCTTTTTTAGCACCTTCTACATCATTTTGAGGCTCTGTTGGATATACAGTTGTATAATCTAAAACTTTTCCAGTTTCATCAATAACAGCAATTTTACAACCAGTTCTATAAGCTGGGTCAAATCCCATTACTGTTTTGCCTTTTATAGGTGCACCTAATAATAATTGTTTAGAATTTTGCCCAAAAACTTTAATTGCCTTTTCTTCTGCTTTTTCTGTTAAGTCTGAACGAATTTCTCTATCAATTGATGGCTCTATTAGTCTTTTAAAGCTATCTTCAATTGTTGTTTTTAGCATTTCGGTAAATTGTGTTTCACCTTTTATTATATCTTTTTCAATGTATAATAAAATTTTATCTTCTGGCTTTTCTAGTTTAACCTTTAAAAATTCCTCTTTTTCCCCACGATTAATAGCTAAAATTCTATGACTTGGAATATATTTAATAGCTTCACTATATTCATAATACATTTCATAGTTTGACTTTTCTTCTGGCTTAGAAGCTTTTGTTTCAATTAAACCTTCTCTATAACATTGTCTTTTTATTTCTTTTCTATATTTTGCATTGTCTGAAATATCTTCTGCAATAATATCTAAAGCTCCTTGAATTGCATCTTCTGCTGTTTCTACCACCTTGTCTTTATTCTTTTTATCTTCATCAGAAAGTGAATCAACATTAATATATTGTTTTGCAATATCATTAATTGGCTTTGTTTCTTTTTGTTCAATAATAATTTGTGCTAAAGGCTCTAATCCTTTTGCTTTAGCAACTGTTGCTCTTGTTTTCTTCTTTTGTTTATATGGTCTATAAATATCTTCCACTTCTGCTAAAGTTTTAGCTATTGCAACAGCTTGTAAAATCTCATCTGTTAATTTGCCTTGTTCATCTATAGATTTTATAACTTCTTCTTTTCTTTGCTCTAAGTTTCTTAAATAATTTAACCTCTCGCCTAAATCCCTAAGAGTTTCATCACTTAAACCACCTGTTACTTCTTTTCTATAACGAGCAATGAATGGAATTGTGTTTCCTTCATCAATTAGTTTAATTGTATTTTCTACTTGTGATTGCTTAATGTTTAATTCTTCTGCAATTGTTTTTATTATTTTATCCATTGTTTCTTCCTCTTTCCATATGTTTATTCGACATTTATTCTATTCCCAAATATTCATTATATGTTATTTCCCTATCAACTATTTTTCCATCTTGTTTAATATCTATAATCCTATTTGCAACTGTTTGAGTCAATTCGTGATCATGTGATGTAAATATAAGATTTCCTGTGAATTTTTTCATTCCTTCATTTAAAGCTGTAATACTTTCCATATCTAAATGGTTTGTTGGCTCATCAAATATTAAAAAGTTTGCTCCTGATAGCATTATTTTTGAAAGTACACATCTTACCTTTTCTCCTCCTGATAAGACATTTACTTCTTTTAATGCTTCATCTCCTGAGAATAACATTCTTCCCAAAAAGCTTCTTACGTATGTTTCGTCAGGATCTTTTGAATATTGTCTAAGCCATTCTGTAATTGATTCGTTTGATTCAAATAAATAATTGTTATCTTTAGGAAAATACTCACTTGTAATAGTTGTTCCCCATACTAATTCTCCTTCATCTGGCTCTATTTCTCCTGCTATAATTTGGAATAATATAGTTTTTGCATTTTCATTATCTGCTAAAAATGCTATTTTATCATTTGATTTTATATCAAATGATACATTATCCAATAATTTTACTCCTTCTACTGTTTTTGAAATATTTTTCACTTGTAAAATTTCTCTTCCTGGGTCTCTATCAGGTTTAAAGTCTATGTATGGATATTTTCTGTTTGATGGTTTTATTTCATCTAACTCAATTTTCTCAAGTGTCTTTTTCCTAGATGTAGCTTGTTTTGATTTTGAAGCATTTGCACTAAATCTTGCTATAAAGTCTTGCAATTCTTTAATTTTTTCTTCTTTTTTCTTGTTTTGTTCTCTTGCTTGTTTTAATGCTAATTGACTTGATTCATACCAGAAGTCATAATTTCCCGGATATACTTTTATCTTTCCAAAGTCAACATCTGCAATATGTGTACAAACTTTGTTTAAAAAATATCTATCATGTGATACTACAATAACTGTATTTTCAAAATCCATTAAGAAGTCTTGTAACCAATTAATACTCTTTAAATCTAAGTCATTTGTAGGCTCATCTAATAATAAAACATCTGGATTTCCAAATAAAGCTTGTGCTAATAATACTTTAACCTTGTCCTTTGCTTCAATTTCTTTCATTAATTTGTAATGATTTTCCGGAATAATACCTAAATCATTTAAAAGTATTGCTGCATCTGACTCTGCATTCCATCCGTCTAATTCCGCAAATTTTTCTTCTAATTTTGCAGCTTTCATTCCGTCTTCTTCTGAAAAGTCAGGTTTTGCATATATTTCTTCTTTTTCTTTCATAATGTCGTATAATTCTTTATTTCCCATCATAACTGTATCTATAACTGTAAATTCTTCAAAAGCAAAGTGGTCTTGTTTTAGAACTGATAATCTTTCTCCTTTGTCTAAAGTTACATCACCTTTACTTGGTTCTAATTCTTTTGAAAGTACTTTTAAAAATGTTGATTTACCTGCTCCATTTGCTCCGATAATTCCATAGCAGTTACCCTTTCCGAATTTTATATTTACATCTTCAAATAATACTCTTTTCCCAAATCTTACTGTTACTCCATTTGCACTTAACATATTTTCTCCTCCTTACAACTTTTAGAATTATACATTATATTGGCTTATTTTTCAAGTATATAATGGTAATCCTATAAAAATCCCAATAATATTATAGTTTATTTTTTAAGTTATTTACTCGCTCCCAGAAGGTGATAATTATATATTTTTTCGCTGCCCCATCCTAAAAATTCTATAGAAAAGTTTTTTAAACTTTTCTAAGAATTTTTGGACGGTCACCCCGGAGTCGCTCAAAAAGTATCTAGTTATAACCTTGTTCGCGCTATTCTTAATTACTAAAATAAACTATAATATTATTGGGATTTTTAAAAGACTGAAATTATCAGCCTTTGTAAAATATTAAATTTTTAGTCATCAAATAATAACTTAATTCCCCATAATCCAGATATACCAACTAAAGCATAGATTATTCTAGATACAATTGACATATCACCAAATATTGTATCAACTAAATTAAAATTGAAAAACCCTATTAATCCCCAGTTGATTGCACCAATGATAATAAGTACTAATGCTATTTTATCAATTACTTTCATAACAATCCTCCCATTTTATTTTTTCAATTATATTGTTTCCTGTTTATATATATTTATACATTTTCTTGAAAATAATGCATTTTTATGTTATTTTATAATATATGTGGAGGAGATTTTTTTGAAAAAAAACATATTTACAATAATTTTATTAATAATATTATTATCTTTATTAGCATTTATCGTAATTAATTTTTACTTGCCACAAAATGATTTTAATATTCCATCAGTAAAAATAGCTAACTCAGAAATTATGAATAATATTAATTCTGAAATTGTAGCACCTTCTGAAATTAAAAGTACTACTTTTACATTAACTGCATTAGGTGATATTTTATGTCATAATACGCAATATTGGGATGCTTATAATAGTTCAACTGATGAATATGATTTTTCTTATGTTTTTGATGATATTAAATCATATACTAGTGCTGGTGATATTACTATAGCTAATTTAGAAACGTCTTTTGCTGGAAAAGATGTGGGTTATAGTAATTATCCTACATTTAATTCTCCTGACAGTTTAGCAACTGCTCTAAAAGGAATTGGTATAGACATTATTTCAACTGCTGGAAACCACGCTTTAGATAAAGGATTTAGTGGTCTTTGTAAAACAATAGATGTATTAGATAGTAACGGAATTGAACATTTAGGAACTTATAAATCAGAAGATGATCAAAAGAAACTATTATTTAAAAATATAAAAGGATTGAATGTAGCTTTTATTAATTATACTTACGGAACAAATGGAATTCCTGTTCCTGATGGAAAAGAATTTTGTATTAATTTAATTGACAAGAATTTAATAAAAAAACAAATTGAACAAGCTAGAAATGAAGATGCAGATATTATTATTGCTTGTATGCACTGGGGGACGGAGTATCAAACTAGTCCAAATGATGAACAAAAAGAGTTATCTGATTTTCTTTTTAAAAATGGTGTTGATATTATCCTTGGAAATCATCCTCATGTTTTAGAGCCAATGGAAAAAAGAACTGTTACTTTAGATGATGGTACTACCAAAGAATGTTTTGTGATTTATGCTTTAGGAAATTTTACAGCTGACCAAAGGGAAACAATAACAAGAAATTCTATTATTTTAAATTTAGCTGTTACATTTACAGACGGAAAACTTTCTATTGATAAAGCTAATTATATTCCAATTTATATGTATAATAATCCAAATAAATCATCTAAAAAATTTAAAGTTTTGGATATAGAAAAAACTATTTCCAACTATGAATCTGGAAAAGATACTTCTATTGGAGCTTCTACATATGAGTTATTAAAAGAACAACTTATAAAAATTAGGAACATTGTTGGAGAAGAATTCTAATTAAAAAATAGATATAAAACTTGCAAAGTCTTATATCTATTTTTTAGTCAAGCATATCTTTTCTTTTTAACCACCAACTAACTGCTAGTGTCGTAATAACAGCAATTAAAATCATAATGATAAATCCTAATGGACTATTTTGAAATGGTAATCCAACATTCATTCCCCAAAAACTTGAAATCATTGTTGGAACTGCTAATATAATTGTGATAGAAGTTAAAAACTTCATTACTCCATTTAAGTTATTTGAGATTATTGATGCATATGCATCCATTGTTCCATTCAAAATGTTACTATATATTTGTGCCATTTCTATAGCTTGTCTATTTTCTGTAATTGCATCTTCTAATATTTCTTCATCTTCTTCATATAGTTTAATAATTTTACCTCTCATTGTTTTCTCCATAACAAGTTCATTTGATTTTAAAGAAGTTGTAAAATATACTAAACCTTTTTCTAAACTTAATAATTTTAACAGTTCCTTATTTTTCATAGAATTTTTTAATATGTATTCTGCAATTTCTGTTTCTTTATTGATTTGTTTTAGGTAGTTTAAATAATATGAAGAGTTTAAATATAAAATTTGAAAAATAAATCTTGTTTTTTTGTAGGTTTGAAAGTTTTTTATTTTCTTTTTTTCAAAATCTTCTATAATTTTATTCTTTTTTAATGATACTGTTACAAAAAAATCATCTCTTACTACTATCATTCCAAGTGGCATTGTTGTATATATATCATTTTCTTCGTTTTTTTCTATTATTGGCACGTCAACTACAAAAAGTGTTGTATTATCCTCTTCTTCTTGGTCAATTCTTGCTTTTTCTTCATAGTCTAATGCGTCTCTTATAAAATCCTCTTGTATATTAATATTTTCACATACTTTTTTTATTTCCGCTTCCGATGGGTTTACTAAATTGATCCAACTTCCTTTTTGAAATTCTTTGATTTCTTCTATTTTATTTGTTTCTATATTTGTATTATATATTTTTAGCATTCCCATCACCTCTCTTTTATTCCCACTATTTATTTTAGTTTGTTTCTTGCCTTTTGTCAATGTTTTTTGATGAATTTCAGCTATGAGGAATAAAAATTTTTCGCAGTAATAGGCTAAATAATTAGCCTATCA
>CANPDB010000016.1 GCA_947572725.1 uncultured Clostridium sp.
ACCGCTTCGGTTTATTCTCTAAAGGATTTTATTGTTTACTTTTCAATGTACTTTTATGTTCCTCACATGCGGAACGATTTTTATTATACTCCAACCAGTTGCCTTTGTCAATACTTTTTTTATATTTTTTTTTGGTTTTTTTTGGAATATCTATCTTAATAAATTCAAGCCAATAAAAAAAGCTTATATATCAAGCTTTTACGAATATTATCTAATCTATTAATTATTAAAAAATTTTCTAAAAACTACTATATAAACTTTTTACTTTTAGTAAATTGTGACACATAAGGTGTAAAAATTAATACATTATACCTTAGTCTGACTATGTCAATCACTTAAAATTTAATTGTGACAGTTTTTCCTATTGTGCAATAAAGAAATACATTAAAACAATAACTCCTAATATAATTCTATAATATCCAAACGCTTTAAAATCATGTTTTTTAATATAATTCATTAAAAATTTAATTACAGCTACAGATACCAAGAAAGATACTATCATACCTACTAACAAAATTATAATTTCTATTCCTGTAAAACCAAATCCAAATTTAACTAATTTCAATAAACTAGCACCTAACATAGTAGGAATTGCTAAATAAAAAGTAAATTCTGCTGCATTTGGTCTTGATAGTCCTATTAGTAATCCTCCTATAATAGTTGCTCCTGAACGAGATGTTCCTGGAAAAATTGCTGCTAATAGCTGAAATATTCCGATTAAAATAGCATCTTTATATGTAATTTCTGAATTTTTCTCTTTTTCTCTTTCATTATTTTTATTACGATTTTCTATTATAATAAAAGCAATTCCAAATACAATTAATGCAATTGCAATGCAAAATGGATTATAAAATAATTCTTCAAATAGTTCATCAAATAGTATACCTATTACAGCTGCTGGTATACAGGCAACTAAAATTTTTGTCCATAATATCATAATATCTTTGTTAAAATAAGATAATATGCCTTTTTTCTTTATTGCCTTTTTTTTGGTTTTAGTAATTGGCCATATTTTATTCCAGTATAATAGCACTACTGCTAATATAGCTCCAAATTGGATTACTACCTGAAACATACTCCAAAATTCTGGAGATACTTCTTTAAATTTAATAAATTGTTCAACTAATATTAAATGTCCGGTACTACTAATAGGAAGCCACTCTGTTATTCCTTCCACAATTCCAAATATAATGGATTTTATAATTTCTATTAACATATCTTTCTTCCTTTCTTTACTACTTATAGATTTCTTTTAATATATTATAAATTGTATCTTTAATAAATTCTGCTGTTGTTATTGGAGCTACTTTCCCTGGAAGTGCTAATGCCCATATTAGTTGTAACTTTCTTTCTTTAACTGCATTTGGATCTATTCCTCCTGGTTTTGATGCTAAATCAATTAATAAACAGTCTTCTTTTATATATTGTAATTTTTCTTCATTTAAAATCATATGTGGTACAGTATTCATTATTATATCATATTGAGATAAATTTTCTCCAATTGTATTAATGTTTATATATCTATATCCATATGCTTTTATCCAAGCTAAATCATCATCTTTTCTAGCAGCACAAGTAACTATTGCTGATAAACCTTGCATTTTCTTTGCTAATACTTTTCCAATTCTTCCAAAACCTAAAATTAGCACTTGACTTCCATGAAGAATTCTATTTGTATTTGAAATTGCTAGTTCTATTGCTCCTTCTGCTGTTGAGATTGTATTTAGAACTGCTAATTCTTCTCTTTTCATAACATCTATAATTTCAACATATTCGTCATTTGCCATATCATATATTTCTGGAGTGATAGTTCCAGCTATTAATATTTTTGCATTTAAATTTGCCATTATCTCTCTAACTGATATTTCTTTATCACTAAATGGTGAATTGATATATTTTCCATTGCTTGAAAATGGAATTGGCCCAATAACCACTTCAACTTTTTCATTCATCGCTTTATTTAATTTATCACAAAAAATAATATTTTGCTTGTCTTTTAATTCCTCTGCTTTTTCTAATCCATAAGTATATACTATGTTACCATCTTTTGCAAGCATATTGGCTAATTTGATAATTCGTAAATCTCCGTCCTATCACTGCAAAATTTGTTCCCAATTTTATCCCTTCTTTCTTTTAATAATCCTCTAATCTATTGTATGTAACTTGTAATATATTTATTTATAATCTATAAAAAATTGCAAATTAATTGTTACAATTCACGACAATGTTTGAAATAATATAATAACTAAAGAGTTATTATATATTATTTTTTAGAAATGAATGTGGGGACCAACAAGTTATAGTTTGTAAATAAAGTTTGAGGAGCAACTGCACCGCAAAAATTTATCTACAAACTGTTAGCAGTTGGGAATGGATAAAAAATAATATATTATAACTCTTTAGCAAATGTAAATAACCTGTGAATGGTAACAAATTTATATATTCAATTTCTAGTATGATACAAGTAGGGATTTTATTCTCTATATTTTCTTTCATTTTCTTCAATGTTTTTTTCTTCTTCACTTTTTTCTTCTCTATGAGATATCTTTTTAATTAATTTTATATCATTATATCCTAAAGTTCTAGCTTTATCTGACATATCTTCTAATCGTTCTTTTGCTTTTACCTCTTTTGTTTTTAATTTCGTATCTAATTTTCCCTCTAAATTTTGTGGTATTATTATTTTTGCCATAATTGGGATAAATATGTCATCTTGTTTTATTTTTTCTACAATTTTTTTACTGTTTATATCAATTGCTATATTGATGTATTTTATTGCTGTATCTTTATCCATTTTGATTAGTGAAATCTTTGCTAGTTCATAATAAGCATCTGCTGATAATTCTTCATCTTCAATTACTTCTAAAAATTTTCTTTCTGCTTCTTCTAATTCTCTATACATTAATGCTATTTCTGCTAGAGAATATTTTGAATTATATGAAAGCGAATTAATTTCTGCTGCTTTTTCATAAGCCATTTTTGCATTTTGAAAATCATTAAGCATCGTATAAACAATTCCTAAATTATAGTGTAATTCATAATTTAGTGGATTATATTTTATTGCATCCTGATAAACTTTTGCTGCTTCTTTATACATTTCTCTTTCTATTAAAATATCTCCTAACAATTCAGAAGCTTTATTCATATCTGGCTTTTTATTTAACAAATTGAATAACATTTCTGAGGCTTCATTTTTTTTGTCTAATTTGTTTAGTAATTCTGATACTTTATAATAAGAGTCATAATCATTTTTATTTATATCCAAAACTTGGACATATTCATCAATTGATTTTTGTATTTCACCTTGCTTTTCATATATTTGTGCAAGTAATAAATGTGCTTTATAACACTCCCTTTTACTGTCTAATACTTTTAGTAATAATTGCTTTGCTTTTCTTGTATCACCTAAAGCAAAGCTAGCTCTTGCTTTTGATATATTTATTAATTCAAATAATGAAATATATCTTTTTTCCATAATTATTAATCCTATTGGTAATAAAATAGCTAAAATATATTTTATTATTTGAAAAATTACATTTAGTTTAATATTAAATAATACTTCAACAAAATTTAATGCTATTCCAATTGCTTCTAACACTAGTATTCCTGTATATATAGTGTCATTGCCTTTCATTATTCTGAAAAACATATATACAAATATAGCAAATGAGATAAATGTAAATATTATTTGTTCTATTAACATATTTATTTACTCCTCTTTTTTCTTTCTACCATTATATTGTATTGCATTTTTTTCCATTTGTCCAGTAATTTATGCTCGCTATTTTACTAATACAATTCCTCATAAATTTTATAATCTCTCAAAATCTTCCTAACATAATTATTAGTCTCTTTATATGGAACATTTTCAATATCTGTGCCGTCAGCCTTAATAATTCCCTTTTCTATCCAATTATCCACATTACCTATCCCAGCATTATAAGCTGCTAAAGCAACTTCTTTATTCTGATATCTATCTAATAAAACTTGCAAATACTTTGTTCCAATATTAATACTATTTTCTGGTTTCATTAGTTCTTCTTTTATATTATTTGCATCAATTTCAATTGCATTTTTCTTCACTACATCTTTAGCTGTTTCTTCCATTATTTGCATAAGCCCTAAAGCATCTCTATTTGAAACTGCTGAACTATCAAAATTACTTTCTGCTTTTATTACGGCATATATCAAATTTTCCTCAACATTGTATTTCTCTGCATATACAGAAACAATTTCCTCATATGTTTTTGGATATATTGTCTTCAGTATTTTATCTTTAAACAATCCTAGAAAAACAACTACTATTAAAATTATAATTAAAAAAATCAATATCTTCTTGTTTTTCAAAAAATTCCTCTCCTTTTTTGTCTTAATACTACATTTTGATTGCAGTTTAATTTACCTTACTTGAATTAGCGCGAAGAAGTTTATATTTCAATATTTTGAAGTGAAATTGTGGGGACCGTTCAAAAATTCTCAAAAGTTCAAAGAACTTTTGCTAGAATTTTTAGAATGGGGATAACGGAAAAATATTTAAATATAAACTTCTGGGAGCGAGCAGATAATTTTATTCCAAACTGTTAATACTGTCAACCTAAGATATAATATAGTATTTTTGAAACACCGCGTAAGCGACCAGCTATGCATACTGCCACTGTAACAAGCAAGCTTTAACAGTGGACAGCAAAACGAGCTTTAGCGAGTGCGATTGGAGCAACTTACAGACCACTATATTTTATTATGGAAGTTGCGACACACAAGGTGTAAAAAAATAATATATTATACCTTAGGTTTACAACATTTACTAAACTGTAACATATTTTATTTACACTCATACCAATTATTTGCTTCTGAAATTTCAGCTATTAATGGAACCTTTAAATCAGCAGCCGTCTCCATTGAAGTCTTCAAAATTTCTTTCATTTCCTCTAATTCCTTCATAGGAACTTCTATCATCATTTCATCGTGAACTTGTAGCACAATTTTTGACTCCAAACCTCTCCTTTGAATTTCTTTGTACACTTTTATCATTGCTATTTTCATTATGTCTGCTGCTGTACCTTGTATTGGAGTATTCATTGCTGCTCTACTTCCGAATTGTCTTACCATATAATTATTAGATTTTAATTCTGGTATATATCTCCTTCTATGAAATAATGTTTCCACATATCCTTTTTCTTTCGCTTCTTCTGTAATATTATCCATAAAATTTTTTATTCCTGAATATTGATCTAAATATTCTTCTATATATTGCTTTGCTATTTTCTTAGGTATACCTAATTGTTCTGCAAGTCCAAAATCACTAATACCATATACTATTCCAAAATTAACTGCTTTTGCATTACTTCTTTGTTCTTTTGTTACTTCATCAATTGGAGTTTTAAATACTTTAGATGCTGCTTGTTTATGAATGTCTTGACCTTCTTTAAATGCTTCTATCATATGTCCATCCTCTGAAATAGCTGCTAATACCCTTAATTCTATTTGTGAATAGTCTGCATCTAAATATACTTTTCCTTCTTCTGGTTTAAATGCTTTTCTTACTCTTTTTCCTAATTCGAATCTTGTTGGTATATTTTGAAGATTTGGCTCTGTCGAACTTATTCTTCCTGTTGCTGTTATTGTTTGATGGAAGAATGAGTGAATTCTTTTTGTTTTAGGATTGATATATGGTTTTAAGCCTTCTACATATGTTGAATTTAGTTTCATTAATTGTCTATATTCTAAAATTTGTTCTATAATTGGATCTTCTTTTCTTAATTTTTCTAAAACATCTACATCTGTTGAATATCCACTTTTAGTTTTTTTAATAACTGGTAGCTTCATCTTTTCAAAAAGGATTTCTCCTAATTGTTTTGTTGAATTAATGTTAAATTCTTCTCCTGCCATTTCATAAATTATTTTTGTAATAGCTTCTAATTTTACTGTTAATTCTTTACCAAATTCATTTAGTTCTTGTTCATCTATATACATTCCATTCCATTGCATATTTGATAAAACTTCAATTGTTGGCATATCTATATTATAAAATAATTCTAAACAATTTATTTCTTCTAATTTTTCTAATGTAATTTCTCTTATTTTATAAATTGCATATGCATATAACATATATTTTTCTTTTTCCTCTTGTCCAGTTGTTTCAGGTTCTATTGTATCAAATAAATTCATTTGTTGTTGTTTTGATTCTTCTGTATTTGTATATTCATTAATGTCTATTTCTAAATATTGTTCAATTAAATTTTCTATTTTTAATTTATTATTTGTAGGATTTAAAATATATGTTGCAATTCCTACATCATATTCCATTCCTTTTATATTTATTTCTTCTTGTTTTAATAATATATATATTTTTGTTAAATCTACACTAACTTTTTTTATTGTTTCATCTTCAAATATTTCTTTTAAATGTTCAATATTTCCTTCTATTGGTAAGTAATAAGTTTCTCCTTCTTTTTTATTATAGAAACTAATTGCTGTTATTTTTTCTTTTATAATTTTTTCTTCTTTGTTATCTTCTTTTGTTTCAATATAGAAAATCATTTCTTTTTGTTGTTTAATTAATTCTATTATTTCTTCTTCACTTTTATTTGCTTTTTTGAATAAATCTTTCTGCTCTTTTTCCACAGTTTCTGCACTATCTGTTAAAGAAAATCTGTCTATATATCTTTTAAAGTTTAATTCTTTAAATATTTCTAATACTTTTTGCTTGTCCCATTCTTCTACTTTAAAATCTTCTAATGTATCTGGAATTGGTACTTCTAAATTAATTGTTCCTAAAGTTTTTGATAAAAATGCTAATTCTTTGTTATCTACAATCTTTTCTCTTTGTTTTCCTTTTAATTCATCTTCTTCATTTTCAATTGCTTTATATAAATTTTCAATTGAACCAAATTTTTGTATTAGTGTTAATGCAGTTTTCTCTCCTACTCCTGGTACACCTGGAATATTGTCTGATGTATCTCCTTGTAGTCCTTTTACTTCTATTAGCTGTTTGGGCTCTAACCCATATTTTTCTATAATTTTTTCTCTGTTAAAATCGTCTGTTTCTGTTTTGCCAGCTTTTGTGTGTGGTATTCTGATTGTTACTTTGTCTGTTGCTAATTGAAATGTGTCCCTATCTCCTGAAAGAATAGTTACTTCTAACCCTTGTTTTTCTCCATATCTTGATAATGTACCGAAGTACATCGTCTGCTTCGTATCCTTCTATTTCTACAATATCTATATTCATTGCTGTTAATACTTCTTTTATTATTGGCATTTGTTCTGCAAGTTCGTCTGGCATTCCTTTTCTGTTTGCTTTATATCCTTCATACATTTTGTGTCTTGCAGTCGGCGCTTTTAAGTCAAATGCTACTACTAAATATTTTGGATCTATATCTTCTAATATTTTGAATAGTATTGCTAAAAATCCGTATACTGCATTTGTGTATTTTCCGTCTTTTGTTGTTAGCATTTTACTTCCCATTATTCCATAAAATGCTCTATTCATTATACTATTTCCATCAACTAATACTAATTTATCCAAGTTTGTTTCCTCCTAAATTTTAATACATATATACAGATATATATAATGTATCATTTATACATAAATAGTTTTTATTCTTATCAACTTTTATTAGGTATTTTTCTTTTTCTTCTTTTGTAGGTTCTTTTTTGATTAAATTTCTATCAGTATAATAATTAATAATTCCTTGTGTTGCCCATACAGTTCTAATAGAACTTACTGCAATTCCAACATATGTACAATTCATTTCTTCGTAATAAGCTTTATGTACTTGATTTTTTATTACTACAACACCAATATTTTTTACTTTTATATTGTTTTCCTCTTCATAAACATTAATATAGTCATTTATTTCATAAACATATCTTTCATCTATATTATTTACCCATTTGCTTAAGTTCATTAAATAAATATAATTAATAGAATTTATAATTGCATATATAATGAAAGTTGAAATTAATAATTTGTCCCATATCACATTTCTTTTTAAAATATCTGTCTTAACTATTATGTGTATAAATAAAACTCCTATTATTGCACCTATTGAAAATCTCATTCTTGCTGACCAAAATCCAGTTAAGTTTATCACAGATGGTATAAATGCACAAGCAATACTAAATATTATAATTAAAAGTTGTTCCACTAATATAATTTGATTATATTTATTATAGCTTTCTCTATTTTGTTTTATTATTTTTATATATATTAATAAGCTTGTTATAATTATAAATGCTATATATAAATATTTAGGAAATAAATTAGATGTATTTTTCATTATATAAAACAAATTTAAAACTATAAATTCTATATTTATAAAAATATTCTCTATATTAAATCCTCGTATTTGTGTTGTTTGAAAAGTTTCTTCTGTTATCATAATACAAATATAATCAAATATAAATCCTATTAAAAATATTCCACTTGCTTTAATAAAGTTTATTCCTATATCTTTATAATTTTCTTTCTTAAGCATAGAAAATAGAATAATAAACATAAAAAATGCTGATATTGTTCCTTGATATGATATTAATCCTAAAATGACAAATATTATCGCTTTTATATATGAATTTTTTCCATTTTCAACAATGTTGTTTGCTGCTAATGTATATAATAAAATACTTAAAGACATTACAAAACATTCTACAAAATACATATTTTCTATATATGTAAAATTAAATATTGTATAGTAACAAACTATAATTAGAAAAATCTTTTCAAATTTATTGTCTAACTTCTTGTATTTTATTACAATGTTTTTTAACACTATAACACTTATGCATGATATGATTACAGCTAATATTTGTAATATAATTACAAATGTTAAAATTGGTATATGAAACATATTAGCTAATAATCCTATTATTGCCATAAAAATTCTTCCATCTGTTAATGAATAATTAATTGCATATTCTTCATAACCAATATTTATGATTCTAAAAGTATCTGCTGCAAAATGTCCTGCTAAATATTTATAAAATATAGCAAAACTACATAATAGTAGTATGAGAAAAATTATAATATCTTTTTTCCTTTTCATTTCTATCTTTCCAATCTATTTTTCGTCTTTTGTTGTTAGCATTTTACTTCCCATTATTCCATAAAATGCTCTATTCATTATACTATTTCCATCAACTAATACTAATTTATCCAAGTTTGTTTCCTCCTAAAAAAATCTATATTCATTATTCCCTATTTATTTTATAAATAATATATTCTTCATTCATCGATTTATCACTTTCAAAAATTTTTGTTAAATATTTATCTTGTTCTAATTTTAAAATTTTATCTTCTTCAATATTTTCATATTCTTTTGCATAAATATAATACAGTTTTTCATTTTTATCAATCTTTTCTTCTATTTTGTATTTAAAATCTGTATATAATGATTTTTCGTTATTATTATCCCATATAACATATGTAAAATATTCTTCTCTCTGTGGATTCCATATTTTAAAATCTTTTATATATGGAATAATAGCAGAAGCTATAGGCATATTATTGCTAATCATAATACTATTTTTTTCTATATTTTCATTAATAAAATTTGCTGTCTGCTTAGCAGAAGAATATTTATATTCAATATCTAATAATATATTGCTTATTCCAAATATCACATTATTAATTAATAATATTATTAGAATTCTAGATACTATACTATATTCTTTATTTATTTCTTTTTTTTGTATCCAAGCAAAAAGAAATATGATCATTACTATTGTATTTGCTCTTTGATATGATGCATAGTATATATATCCATATATTATAAATTGATATAATATACTTATAAAAATAATAATTAAATTTTTAATATAATATTTAAATTCAAAAATAAAACATATACATATTAATCCTAAAATAATTGATATTAAAAATATATTTTTTATTCCAAATATACAAATTATAATATATATAATTTGTATAAATATTCCTATTATATTTTTTACTGTAAATGAATAATCTATTCTTATTTCTTTATTTATCATTAAGCTTTGTACTAATGGAAGCATCGACAATATTAATAATACACATGCAATAAAAAAGCTTATAATTATTTTTTTATTTTGTTGAATAGTATTCTCTTTTCTATCTCTTATTTGTTCTATATAAAATGTTAATAATAACATTCCTACTAATCCTAGCATTATTATGTGAGTATTTAATAATAGTATAATACTTAAAATATAGTGTATTGGCTTAGTTTTTCTATTTTTATAATTAATAGCAATTAATGTTATTGCTAATGGTATAATACAATAACATCTTGATATTGCTGGATATAGATATAACATAGGGAAACTAAATATAAATAATGTCTTTATCCACCATTTAAAAGGTGCATTTTTTAATATAAGCCATACTGAAATATTTACGATAACCCAACTAATTATTTTTGTGGTTTCATATGGTAATCCTAGTTTAGCAAATGGCATTATGATTATATACCATACTAAAAAGTGTCCTTCATATCTCATTTGTTTTATTATTCCTAAAAAGTCTAAATCTCTAACAATTAGCCATTGTTGTGCTTCATCTCTCCAAGATTCATGAAATATTAGTATAATTAAAGAACAAATTGAGTATAAAAACATTATGACAAGGTTTATCTTGTTTTGTTTAATCCAATTTTTCATTTAGCAATTCCTTTCTTTTGCTATTTCTGCATATTCTTTTTCAGTATTTACATTCCAAATATTACTTTTATCACTTGTTCCTAATTCAATATTTTTTACTGCCTCAATTGCAGTTAACATAGAATGATCCATATTATTATATCTATGTTGACCGTTTCTACCTATACAATATAAATTGTTAAATTGATTTAAGTATTTTATTAATTTATCTATTTCAGAATATGTATCAAAATATGCTGGATAAGCTTTTTTTATTTTTTCTTGATGAGAGTCAATTACATCTTTTGGATCAAGAATTCCCACTTTTTCTAATTCTTTTATTGCAAAAGATATAAATTGCTTTTCAGACATATTCCAATATTCATCTCCTTCTTGAACAAAATATTCTAATCCCATCCATATATTATCATTAATATTTTTTACTAAATATGGAGACCAATTATTAAAAATCTGTAGTCTACCTATTTTTACATCCGGCTCTTGAATATATATCCAACAATCTGGCACTATATTTCCTAATGTTTTTATATTAGTTTCATTTTTTAAATTTATTTTTTTAACTAATAATCCTACAGTTATAAAATCTCTATATGGTAATCCGATTTGCAATTTTTAACATTTCTTTTGGAACTATATCTTTTTCCATTCCTTGAACTAAATCTTTAATTGGCATACTAGAAATAAATATGTCTGCCTTAATTTCTTCTATTTTATTATTAACTTTGCAAAATACAGATTTTACTACTTTATCTTCTACATTAATTTTTTCTACTTTATAATTTCTTAATATTTTTCCGCCTTGTTTCTGTATCTTATCTGCTAAAACTTCCCACAATTGACCTGGACCAAGTTTTGGATACAAAAATTCCTCTATTAAAGATTTTTTTACTTCTCTATTCTTTTTAATTTTCTTAGATAATGTATCTTTTAATATCTCAGTAATAGATATTCCTTTTGCTCTTTGTTTTCCCCAATCTGCTGAAATTTCACTAGGATTTCTCCCCCATACCTTTTCTGTATATTTCTTAAAAAACATTTCATATAAAACTTTTCCAAAACTATTAATATAAAAATCTTCTAATGTTTCTTCTTTTCTCTTAAAAATATTTGCTTTTAAATAACTAATACCTGCTCTAAATGTCATATAAATCCCTATGTTCCTGAATGTCTCTTTTTTTATACTAATAGGATACTCAAAAAATTTTCTTGAGTATAGGATTCTTGAAGTTCTCCTTCTTATTAACATTACATTATCATCTTTTTCGGGATTTGGTCCTTCATTTGATAGTTTTTTATCTATTTCTAATTTTTTATCATCATATGATGGCTCTCCTTGTATTGGCATTAAGTCTTGCCAATAATTAATTATTTTTTTATCTTTTGAAAAAAATCTGTGACCTCCTATATCCATTCTGTTTCCATTATAATTAACTGTTTTTGCAATTCCACCAATGTCATTAGTTTCTTCTAAAATTACTACTTCATACTTTTTTAATTTTAATAATTCATTTGCGGCTGTTAATCCTGCTGGTCCAGCTCCAATTACAACTACTTTCTTCATCATTTCTCCTCGTATAAAAATATATTTCATATCATATTTTTTATTCATATCTAACTTTTTTTCATCCTTGTATTATATAATACAGCTATTAATGTTCCTAATACCATTAAAAAAGTAAATGGTGTTCCATAGATCCAACCTTCCCCATAAATTAGAAATACACTATTTGCAAATTGGCTAATTAAAGATATCTGTATAATTAATTTTATATCATCTGCTTTTTGCCACATTAGGCACGGAAATAGCCACATAATGTACCAAGGTTGAAAATTTGTAATTAATAAAAATAAGAATGCCATTATAAAATAATTTGCTTTTTGTATTTCCTTTCCAAATTTTATTTCCTTTTTATTTAACAATGTAATACAAAAGAAGAAATAAATAATTGTGAAAGCCATTAATAAAGTCTTATTTACTATTGTTACTAATCCTTCTGGTTCTTTAAAATATTCTGAAATTATAATATAGAAACTTTTAGCTAATTTTTCTTGTTGTGTAACTAAGCCTTTGAATACATTAATGTCCTGTACATACATTAAGTAACAAATAGCAATAAGTGCTACAAATAACATCCCATATCCTATACATTTTGCAAACTTTTTTAGTGGTTTATCTTTTCTCACATAATAAATAACAATAAATGGTAATAAAATAATTGTAAAGTATTTTATTGCAGTTGCTAATGCTAAAAATAATAAGCTTAACCATATATTTTTCTTTTTTAATAGGAAATAAAAACTACATAAAGCAAATAATATCACAAACATATCATTATGCACGCATGCAATTCCTTCTATTAAAATAAATGGATTTAATCCATATAATAATACAAATATCTTTTTGTGACTTATTTTATATATTAAATAACAGTTTAATATATGAACAATTACATTAAATAATTTAAATACTGTTAAGCCTATATCAATGTTCCCAAATGATAGCACTGATACAATGCTACAAATAAATGTCCAGATTGGACCATATACTACTGTTGAGTCAGCCCAGTCATTTATATAGCCTTGTTCTAATACTGTATCTTGTTCTAAATAATTACTATTATTTCCTTGTTCTACAAATTCTTTTATTGTTGTGTAATATGGATTTTGATGGTATTCACTATTTATTCTTCCTACTCCTAAATAGTAAAATACATCTGAACATGTAAATGGTATAACTGCAATAAATATTAAAGCTACTATTGTAATAAAAATGAACATTTCTTTTTTGCTTTTAAAAACTTTTTCTCTATTTTTTACTATTAAGAAATAGAAAACTGTTAGTGCTATTAATATTAATATGTATACCATTGTTTGTTCAATTCTGTTTGTATCGTTTAATAAAAACTGAAACCAAGGTTCAAATTTTAACACTGTTTTGTTTTCTATGTAATATGTTATTGATGGTATTGCAAATATTATGCATGATATTATGAATAGTATTTTTAGTATTGTTTTGGTTTCTTTCTTTTGTTTCTTATTTATTTCTTCCATAATTACTCCTATCATTTTTTATGAATTACTATTTTATTTCTTTTAGTATGTTATCAATAATAGCATTTAATTTAGCTTCCCTATTTTCTGTTGTATCAATATATGGATAACTATAAAGCTTACACTTTTCTTGAATAACTTTATCAGTAATTACATTATGTTGCAATTCTTTTAAAATTCTGTCATCACTTCTTTTAAAAGTATATTGTTGTTCATTATTATATTTTCTTATATTTTTTAATAATTCTTCTGGAGTTTTTTTCCATATCCTAAAAATATTACTATGCTATCTTTAAATAAGCTATTAGCTGTATCTGGCAAAATTTGAGCACCTTCTATGATAAACCCTAATTCTGTATCCACTCTTTTCTTATTATATTTTAACAGTTTGTATATACAGTTTGGCAAAACTTCTTCATTTTTCTTTGCGGATTTGTCTGGTCCAATTCCTAATTGCGGAAAGCAATTTGATAACATATTTCTAATACAATCACAGCTTATTAAATCATAATTAGTTAGTTCTTTTCGTAATTTTGTTGCTAGCGTTGTTTTTCCTGTTCTTGGCATTCCTAAAATTAATATATCTTTCATTTTTTCACCTTATTATATATCATTTATCTTACAGATTAATTATTATTTAAATCTTCTGAACTATATAAATTATACCCTTCATAGTTATAACTTGCATCTATTCCCTTCATATACACTTCTCTATCATTTATTCTATCTGTTAATGCTTCTCTTAATAAAATCTTGATTTCTGTATTTTTTATAGGACTTCTTTCCATTGCTAATAGATAGTCTTCTTTATTTATTTTACTCCAGTCAATGACCTTATTTATTTCTTTTTTTAGAATATAATCTAACCAAATTCGTGTACTTCTTCCATTTCCTCCTCTAAATGGATGGGCAATATTCATTTCTATATATTTTTCTACAATTTCATCAAATGTCTTTTGTGGCATTGTATCTATCTTTTGTAAAGCTTCTTCTAAATACATAGCAGATGCAAATCTAAAGTTACCTTTTGAAATATTTTCTTTTCTAATTTCCCCTGCAAATTCGTATATATCTTCAAATAAGTATTTATGTATTTGTGCTAATCCTTTAAATGTACCAACTTCAAAGTTATTTAATTCTTGTGTTTCAAATAATTTTATTGCTTTGATTTTTGTTATTCTTTCTTCCTCTTTATGAAGTTCTATGTTGTTATTTATTCCTAATTTGTTTTCTAGTACCATTTCTTCTCCTTCAAAATTTTTATAGTTTCTTTAGCTTAGTATAATAATTATAACACTTAATACTATCTAAATGAATAATCTCATCAGTTTCTAATAATCTATTTATTACCCATTTGCATATCTCTATTATTCCTTGGTCAATATCCTCTTTTATTATTCTAACATAGTTACTAGAGCAATATTGTCTATTTTCTTCTGTTGCATCTGCTAAATAAATTATCTTTTCTAAAAGGCTCATATCTTCTCTTCCTGTTGTATGATATTTTACAGCATTTGCCATATCTTCTGTAAAGTTGTATTCGTTTTTGCAAATATATGCTCCTATTTTTGCGTGAATTAAATCTTTATTTGTTTTCTCAATTTCATCTAATGTAATGTTATATTTTCGTATGTATTGATTTATTTCATCTTGTGTTAATTCTTTTGCAATATCGTGTGCTATTGCTACTAACTTAACTGTATCTATATCTACATTATATATTTGTGCGTATTCTATTGCTCTTTTTACTACTCCTTCGGAATGTTTAAATCTTTTTTCTGATAGTTTCTTTTTTACATCGTTGTATAAATATTCATATTTAATCATAGCTTGTATTCTCCTTATAAATTCTATTTTTTCGCATCTTCCTTATCTTTCTCTATCTTTTTTTGATATCTTTCTTCCTCTGCGATAGAGTATTATTACTACAAAATTATTTATTTTCTTTAAGCTTTTTGCTATCTATAATAAGCTGGTCAAAATCAGAAATGTATATTCTATCTTGAATTATTCTATATTTTTCGAACTCAGTTTCTGCATGTAATTTTGCCATCTCTGCAGATATTTTTCCATTATCTTTTAACACTTCATGATCCCATAATTTTAAAAATCCATTTAATCTTTCTTCCCAATCAGCCATAGTCATAGGAATATGTCTCATTGCCTGCATTTCTGCTAAATCTAAATATGCTGATACCATTCTTTCTAATTGCCCAATTTCTGTTTTATTCAAATAATTTTTAGCAACTACTACATCATATTTATGTATTTTGCTATTTGGTGCACCTTCCCATGAAGTCAATCCCATATTTTCCTTTTTATGGTCTGCTCTATTATAAATAATCTCTGCAGCAGTATTTCCAGATACTGCGAAATGTAACTTATTTTGAACATCTGTAAAAAATCTAATTGTAGCTTTCGCAGTTTTATCATAATCTATTGAAGTTGCATATATATCAGTAATCTTTTGATAAAATTTTCTTTCTGACATCCTTATTTCTCTTATGCGTTCTAATTGTTCTTCAAAATATTTTTCAGTTAAAATTGAGCCACCATTTTTTAAACGTTCATCATCCATTACCCAACCTTTTATTGTGTAATCTTTTACAATTTGATTAGCCCATTTTCTAAATTGTACAGCTCTTTCATTATCCACTTTAAAACCAATTGCAATTATCATTTGAAGGTTATAATGAGCTATATTTCTTGAAACATCTCTATTACCTTCTTTTTGAACTATCCCAAAATTTCGGATAGTTGAATTTTCTTCTAACTCATTATCTTCAAAAATTTTTTTTATGTGATAATTAATCGTTCTTACATCTACTCCATAAACTGTTGCCAACATTTTTTGAGTAAGCCATATATTTTCATCTTCATATCTAACTTCTATTGAATCTGAATCATCTCCAATTGCTGCTACATAAGTTAAATATTCTGCTGCACTAGAACGAATTGAAATCTCTTTGTTTTTTTTCTTAGACATAACTTCACCTTCTTCTTTTTACATAACTTTTGTATATTATTTCATTTTTTTATTTTTGTGTTTATTAATTATACCCTCCTTATTTTTAGCAAAATATTATATTGTTTTATTTTCTAATTTTTTGCTTTCCAATAATAACTTATCAAAGTCAGAGGTTATTTTTTGTGTTTTATTAAATTCTATGTATTCTTTTTCTGCTTTTTCTTCCGCTTCTTTTCTTGATATTTTACCATTATCTTTTAAAATATCATATCTTCTAAATTCCAAAAATTCATTAATGCTTTTTGCGAATTCGTCCATTGTAAAAGTATTTTCTCTTTCTATTAGATCTTCTATGTAATCAAAGTATCCTGACACAGCTCTTTCCAAACGCTTTATCTGCTTTTCATCTAAGTAATTTTTTGCAATCATTACATCTGATTTTAATATTCTACCATTTGGAGAATTTTTCCATGTTGTTAGTCCCATATGTTCCTTTGTGTGATCTGCTTTATTATATACTATTTCAGCAGCAGTGTTTCCAGTAATTGCGTAGTGGAATTTATTTTGAACCATAGCATAAAATTTGTGTGTTATTTCAGAATCTTTATCATAATCAATACTACATTCTGCAAATATATCTGTTATTTGTTGCCATATTCTTCGTTCGCTTGTCCTAATTGAACGAATTCTTTCTAATAATTCTTTAAAATAATCTTTTCCAAATTTTGAACCATTTTTTAAAAATTCATCATTTAAAACAAATCCTTTTTTTATAAATTCCTTTAATGTATTAGTTGCCCAAATTCTAAAATCTGTTGCTTCTTTAGAATTTACCCTATATCCAACTGCTATAATTGCATCTAAGCTATAAAAGTTTGTATTATAGTTTTTTCCATCATTTGCAGTTATTCGAATTTTTCGAATAACTGATTCTTCTATTAATTCTCCAGATTTAAATACTTCTTTTAAATGATAATTTATTGTATTTACTTCTACTCCAAATAATTTTCCCATTGATTTTTGAGTTATCCAAAAATCTTCGTTATCATATAATACTTCAATAGAAATATTTTCATTTTTTTGGCTTTGATAAATAATTAAATCTCTTAAATTTTCTAAGCTGTTCATAATCCTCCTTTTAAAATTGTATCTCTATTAGAGCAACAATTTCATTATTTTTATAATTTTCGTAAAATTGTTTAATCCTATATTTTTCCATCATTATTTATCTCATAATTTTTATTTTACTTGAATATGACTTGTAATTTGTCTTTTTTATAAATTTGTAAAATCTTTTATTTCAATATTTACTAGTAAATTCTTCATAAAATTTTATTTTTTCATCTTCTGTAGTTTCTTTAAGTGAAAATTCTTGCAAATCTTTTTTCATATTTTCATATATTGTATCTTTTTTATATTTATTGCAAAAAACAGTATGAACCATACAATCTACCCCACATGTAATTGCATAATATTCTTCGCATTTTTCTAATGTTATTCTTGCTAAATCATTAAATTCTTCATCTTTTTCTATTATTCCATTTTCAGAGCCATTTGTCCCTATTGTCCTTCCATTCTCTACAATATTCCACATTTTATTACCTCCTAGAAACTTACTATAAATCATTCAAACTACAAACTTGTAATTATTTAAACATATTTTTTTAAATACTCTTTTGCAATAGATAGTTTTGTCTTCAACTCATTTTCCCTATTTTTCAATACTTCAACATCTTCATCCATATTCCAATTAATCCACTGATTTAAGTTTGCTTCTATACCATTGATAATATCTTTCCTAAATGAATTAAAATCCATATCAATTTTTTTATATTCAACATCATCACAATGTTTTACAATAATATATACTTCATCATAATAAGCACATATTATATCTTCGCTCCCTTCTTCATCAATAAAAATAGAAATAGGTAAATTACTTTTTAGACTAGAAATAAGAGAATCCAAAAAGTTCATCGGAATATCTGTTAAATAAGAACCATTTATTGTATAGCCTCCAATATTAATATCTACCCACCCTACCTTAGGTTTACTAAACATATTTATATCCTCCTTACAAGTTATTAGTTATCTTTATTTATCTTCTTTAAATATTTTGAATAATATTCTCATTCCATATTTTAGCTTCTTCCAAGTCTTTTTTAATGTGGTTATTATATCTACTTTCCTCTGAAAAAACACAACCACAATATTTTTGCATATACAGTCCAAGCTCTCTTGCCTTTGCTTGACCTTCTCTAAAGCCAACTCTAAAATCCCTATATAAAAATTCTATATCATATTTTTTTGCTATATTTTTCGCAATTTCAATAATAACTTCGTGATTTTGATATGGACTTACTAAAAGTGTTGTAGTAAAACTATCATATCCATTTTCTTTCGCATATTTTGCTGTTTGCTCTAAACGAACTGGATAGCAATAATTTTTACATCTACCTTCCAAGTTTTCTATTACATTTTTGCAAAAGTCTTGTAACCCATAATTTTCTTCAAATATTGCATTTACTTTGACATCTGTTGTATATTGCTTTAATGTATCTCTTCTTGCTTTGTATTCCATATATGGATGTATGTTTGGATTAAACCAATATACTGTTGGTTCTATTCCTTCTTGTCTTAGTGAGTCTATGCAATATACACTACATGGTGCACAACATGTATGCATTAATAACTTCATTTCTTACTTCCTTTTCTATATTATTTTATAAAATATCTCTTTATAATACGCCATTTCTAGTCAGTTTCTAAGTATTCATATCCTAAATGTTTATAAGCATCTGGTAACACTTTTCTACCTCTTAAAGTTCTTGCAATAAAACCAATTTGAATTAAATATGGCTCATAAACATCTTCTATTGTGTCAATTTCTTCACCTATTGATGCTGCTAAAGCCTCAATTCCAACTGCTCTACCATTATATTGAACAATCATTGTTTCTAACAATTTTCTGTCTATTTCATCTAAACCTAATTCGTCAATTTCTAGTTTATTTAGAGCATGTTTTGCTATTTTTAGGTCAATATCTCCATCGCCTAATACTAATGCATAATCTCTTACTCTCTTTAATAATCTATTTGCAATTCTAGGTGTTCCCCTTGACCTTCTTGCTATTTCCATTGCAGCTCCTTCATCAATATTAACTCCTAAAATTTTACTAGATCTTTTTACAATAGTACATAAATCTGTTGACGAATATAATTCTAATCTTTCTACAATTCCAAATCTATCACGAAGTGGAGTTGTTAAAGCTCCTGCTTTTGTTGTAGCCCCAATTAATGTGAATTTTGGTAAATCTATTCTTATTGATTTTGCACTTGGTCCTTTCCCTATCATAATATCTAGTGTATAATCTTCTAATGCTGGATATAATATTTCCTCTACACTTTTACTCAATCTGTGAATTTCATCAATAAATAAAACATCAAATTCAGAAAGTCCTGTTAAAATTGCCGCTAAATCTCCTGGTTTTTCAATAGCTGGTCCTGATGTTATTTTTAAATTTGATCTCATTTCATTTGAGATGATATTAGACAATGTTGTTTTTCCTAGACCTGGAGGTCCATATAATAAAACATGGTCTAATGCTTCCTCTCTTTTTTTTGCAGCTTCTATATATATCTTCATATTTTCTTTTACTTTGTCTTGTCCTATATATTCATCTAATGTTTTTGGTCTTAAAGAATTTTCAAATCTTTCTTCTCCTTGATTCTCTAATTCTGGCATTACTATTCTTTCTTCTTCCATTTTTAATTTCATTCCTCCTTAAGCACAAATCTAATTGTAAAAAGTATATTTTTCTATGCTATTATATCTTTTTTTTCGCATATTGTCTAGGCAAAAAGTTGCAAAATTCTTCTATATAAGTTATAATCTTTACAGTTTAGAATTAAGATTATCTACTCGCTCCCAGGAGTGTATATATTAATTTTTTTAGGCTCCCCCAAGTAATCCCTACTCGTATCCTCCTAAAAAAATTGAATATATAAACTCCTTCGCGCTATTCAAAATTATTTAACTAAACTGTAATTTACAATAAATTGGCATAAAAAGATATAAAAAATTATAAGGAGAAAAAAGTGAAAAAATATATAGAAAAAATATACAAAGGCACACAAGAAGAATACTCAAACTATTTAAAGGAAAGACTAATAAACGAAGAAAAAACATTCACAGTTACAGCAAACCCAGAAATACTAATGAGAGGAGAAAACAATCCATCTTTTGACAAGATATTATCAGATGATAACACAGAAATTGTTGCAGATGGTATAGGTGTTGTAAAAAGTGCTAAATTGTTTGGTATTAACTTACCAGGAAGAGTTACAGGTGTAGAACTTTCTGAAGATTTATTAAAATATTGTGCTGAATATGATAAAAGTGTTTATCTTTTTGGCGCATCTAATAATGTTTTAAGTGCACTTATAGAAAAACTAAAAAGTACATATCCAAATATAAAAATAGCTGGTTTTTCAGATGGATACGTTAAGGACAAGCAAGCTGTATTTGAAGAAATAAAAAAACTTTCTCCTGATGTTGTTCTAGTAGCATTAGGCTCTCCTTTACAAGAAGAACTAATATATAATAATTTAGCAGATTTTAATAAAGGAATTTTTATGGGAGTTGGTGGTTCTTTTGATGTTTTAAGTGGAATGAAAAAAAGAGCACCTAAAATTTTTATAAAACTAAATTTAGAATGGCTTTATAGAATCGCTGGAAGCCCAAAAAGATGGAAAAGATTTTATGATGGAAATATAAAATATATGTTGAAATTAAGAAAAGAGGCGAAAAAATCAAATGATTAATGTAATGATGATTTTTGGTACTAGACCAGAAGCGATAAAATTTGCACCAATAATTAAAGAATTAGAAAAAAGAAAAGAAACAAATCCTATTGTTTGTATAACAGCCCAACATAGAGAAATGCTAGATCAAATTTTGACTGAGCTTAATATAAAACCTGATTATGATTTAAATATTATGCAACAAGGACAAACTCTATGTCAAATGACTTCAAGAATTCTAAATGGATTAAATGATACAATACTAGATGCAAAACCTGATATTATATTAGTACAAGGAGATACTATTACTACTTTTGTTAGTGCACTTGCCGCTTATTACAATATGATACCAATTGCACATATAGAAGCTGGCCTTAGAACATATAATAAATATGCACCATATCCTGAAGAAATGAATAGACAAATGGTAAGTGTATTGGCTGACCTTAATTTCGCACCAACAGAAATTTCAAAAAACAACTTATTAAAAGAAGGAAAAGACCCTAATACTATATTTGTTACTGGTAATACTGCAATTGATGCTTTAAAATTAACTATAAAGAAAGAAAAAAAAGATAAAAATGATAAAAAAATTATACTTCTTACAACACATAGAAGAGAAAATTTAGGTGATTCAATGGAAAATATCTTTAGAGCTGTGAAAAAAATAGCTGAAGAATTTAAAGATGAAGTTAAAGTTATTTATCCTATGCATAAAAATCCTATTATAAGAAATATTGCTAAAAGTATATTAGATAATCAAGAAAATATTGAAATGGTTGAACCTTTAGATGTTATTGGTTTTCATAACTTAATGAACAAATCTTATTTAATTTTAACAGATAGTGGTGGTATTCAGGAAGAAGCACCTGCACTAGGAAAACCTGTATTAGTATTGAGAGATACAACTGAGCGACCTGAGGGAATTGAGGCTGGAACTTTAAAATTAGTTGGAACAAATGAGCAAATTATTTATTTTGAAACAAAAAAACTTTTAAAAAACAAAGATGCATATGATAGAATGGCAAAATCTATAAATCCTTATGGAGATGGACTTGCAAGTAAAAGAATTGTAGATACTATAATTGCAAGATTTGAAAATGGGAAAGATAAAGATGAATGATAAAGTAGATATATTAGTTGCAACATATAATGGCGAAAAATACTTAAAAGAACAACTTGATAGTATATTAAACCAAACTTATAATAATATACGAATTATTATATCAGATGATAATTCTACAGATGGTACAAGAGATATTTTGAAACAATATGAAACAAATGATAGAATAACAATTTTTTATCAAAAAAATAATTTAGGCTATGTTAAGAATTTTGAATTTTTATTAAGTAAAGTCGAAAGTGAATTATATATGCTTTCAGATCAAGATGATATATGGCTTCCAGAAAAAATAGAAAAGTCAGTAGAAAAACTAAAAAAAGAAAATCTAGATTTAGTTTTTGGAGATTTAGAAGTTGTAGATGAAAATTTAAATACAATATATCCTTCATTTACAGACTATATGAAAATATCTCGAAAAATAAAAAATGAATTAGGAAGCTATAAACTTCAATATTTATACAATTGTATGACTGGTTGCACTATTTTATCTAAGAAAAGATTTTTAGATAAAATTTTGCCTCTTCCTAATAATTCAAAATATATGGTTCACGATTATTGGATTGGATTAATAGTTTCTTTATATGGCAAAATTGGTTTTCTTAAAACTCCATATATTAAGTATCGCCAGCATGGAAATAACCAAATAGGAACAGGTAAAGAGTCCTATAAATATACTAAATTAAGTGATGTACGAAATTTATTTATAGATGTAAAATTAGGTATTTTTGAGGCATATGTACAAAATGAGAATGTGTTTCCCGATAACCTAAAAACATTTAATAGCAAAGCTTTTAATTACTATAATATGCTTAAAAATAAACATTATTTTAATTTTAGAAATTGGAATATTTTTTATACATTATATAAAACTGAACCTTTTCTTTATTTTGTAGAAAATTTTATGGTTTTGAATATGCCTTTCTTTACCAGTATTGTTTTTAATATAAGATATAAAATTTTAAAATTATTTGGAAAGAGATAATTATAATCACAACAGTTTATTATAAAATTCTCTACTCGCTCCCAGAAGTTTATATTTCAATATTTTTACGTTATCCCCATTCTAAAAATTCTAACAAAAGTTCTTTGAACTTTTGAGAATTTTTGAACGGTCCCCACAATTTCACTTCAAAATATTGAAATATAAACTTCTTCGCGCTATTAAAAATATCTTATAATAAACTGTTGTTATGAACAAAAGGATAACAATTTTATATGTTATCCTTTTTAATATTATCTTATTAGTTTATTATGCTCTTGGATGAGCTTTTCTATAAACATTTTTTAATGCTTCATCTTGAAATTGCATGTATACTTGTGTTGATGATATGTCTGAATGTCCAAGCATTGTTTGTATTGCTTTTAAATCAGCACCATTTTGTAATAAATGTGTTGCAAATGAATGTCTTAAAACATGTGGTGTTATTTCTTTTGTTATATGTGCTTGTTCTTTATAATATTTGATAATTTTCCAGAAGCCTTGTCTTGTTAATCTTGTTCCATTGATATTAACAAATAATGCTTTTTCGCTTTCTGTTTTTAAAAGAATATCTCTTGCTTCTTCAATGTATTCTTTTAATGCATTTAATGACATTGTTCCTAGTGGTATGTTACGCTCTTTACCACCATGTCTACAAACTACATATCCTTCTTCTAAATTAACATCATCAATATCTAAAGAAATTATTTCTGTTACTCTCATTCCTGTTGCATATGCAAATTCTAGCATTGCTTTGTCGCGTATTCCTTTTAAGTCAATATCTTGTGGTTGGTCTAATAGTAATTCTACTTCTGCTGATGTTAGGATACTTGGAACCCTTTTTTCTATTTTTGGTGATTTTACATTATCTGTTGGATCTACTTTTATTTTTTTGTTTTTTAATTCAAATTGATAAAATGATCTAATAGATGCTATACATCTTGATATACTAGATGCCTTTTTTCCTTCTTCTTGTAATTCTTTAATATAGTCATTGATGTCTTCTTCTTTTACTTTGTTGTAGTTAATATCACAGTCTTCCAAATATTTTTTAAATTGTTTTAAATCTCTTTGGTATGATTGTAGTGTGTTTTCTGATAATTTTCTTTCGTCTTCTAAAAATTTAAAAAAATATTTTAATTGTCTTTCCATTTATATTTCCCCTATCTCTATTAAAATGTTCTATTTACATAAACTATATATGTTATATCAAACTATTTTTAAAATGTAAATAGATTTTTGAAATTTTTTTAAAATTTTTTTAACAAAGGTTACAATTCATAGTCCTATTTAAAATAGTAGAATAGCTAAAGAGTTATAATATATTATTTTTTAGAAATGAATGTGGGGACCAACAAGTTACAGTATGTAAGTAAAATTTGAGGAGCAACTGCACCGCAGAAGTTTATCTACATACTGTTAGCAGTTGGGAATGGATAAAAAATAATATATTATAACTCTTTAGCAAATATAAATAAGCTGTGAACTGTAACTAATAAAGATTACTGTTCAGACTAAATAACTTTAATTCTAAATTATAACTGATATATATTTTATACCATTAAATGAAATAAATATTTCAACTAATGAAGCTATAATTAACAATAACATCATAATAACAGAAAACATAGTATGGCGTACAACTTCTAATTTTACATTCTCTCTTCTATTGTCCTTTACAATTGATTTATATAATTTGAATCCACTCACTGCTAATGCTAAAATGGCTGGAATAAATATTATATTTTGAAATAGTAAACTAAGTATTACAAATAATAATCCTTTTGAAAGCCCCATAATTGATGTGCATATTGCAATAGTATATCCTAAGCAAAAGCCTCTATATAAAACAATTCCAAATACAATAGGTATTCCAATAACAGTTGTCCCAAAAAACCAAAGTGTTATTGCTAACAATACATTTTGAATGATACTTGTTTTTATCAATTCTAATCTATCTATATTCTCTGTGTTTTTTGTTTTTTCTAAGAAACTATTAAAATATGTAGTAACATCGCTTTTTTGTGTTTCGTTAATGTTATTAACAAATAATACACCTAAAAATATACCTATTATAAATATTAATGTAACAATAATATATTCTCTACTATTGTTTAAAATATGTTGTTTAATAATATTTTTTATCTTTTTTGTTTTCTCACTCATAAAAAAACTCCTTACCTTATACATAATGTGTATTCGATAAAGAGTTTTTTAGAACTCATATTATATCATATTTTCATAAGTTACTTCTGCTAAATTGCTTGTATCCTTTTTATCAATAGGTATTACACATACTGCTGTCTTTTCTAAATCTTCATAGGAAATATCTTCTTCTATAGAAAAAACTCTCTTTCCTAATTGTCGTGTTAATCTTTGTGTTTGATTTTGAATTTGTTCTTCTTTTTGTTTCTTTAAAGTTTTTAAGTCTATTACATTTTCATTGTTAATTTGTTGTTCTCCATTACCTGTTGTTCTTACAATATTAGATAATTCTAAATAACTATCTTTTAGATTTGATATCATTTCATTCATATGATTTATTTGTTCTGTATAGTTTATATTAGAAAGTTGTTGTTGTAATAATTTTTGATTTTCTTCTTGCATTTCTTCCATTCTTTCATTATTGCTATTTACTATTTCTTTTATTAAGTTTCCATAATTTAATCTTACATCTTCTATTTTTTCATAGATTTCTTCCATATTATATTGATTTGGAATTTCATCTACATATGTTGCATTTCTTTCTTTATTTATATTATCTACATTATTAATTTCTTTTATTTTTTCTATTTCTTCTCTTAGAATTTCTCTTATTTGTTCCTTGCTTAAACTTAAATTTTTTTCTGCTAATTCTTCAACTAATTGTTCATTAGGATTTGTATTTTTCATTTGTTCCAATACAGTTTCATAATTTGCTTTTACCTTTTCTAATTGTTCTGAAATTTTATTTAGTTCTTCTGTATTAGTTATATTTTTTATTTCTTTCTTTAATTCTTCATTATTTTTTTGTTGTAGTTCTTCTATTTTCTTGGCAATAGCCTCTTCTACATAGTCTTCTGACTTTTTACTTTTTAATTTATCTTGGAACATATTAGTATTTAATTGAACTTTTATATCTGAAACAGTATTTGCTACCTTTTCTAAATATCTGTCTTGATTTTTAATTAACTTGTCCATATTATGATCATTTTCGTTTTTATAATTTGCAATATTTTGCTCTTCACTGTATTTATTATTTCGTACCTCTTCTTCAAAGAATATGTTAAACTCTTTTGCTTTTAAAACTGGAATAGCTCTATCAATTATTTCATCAACTGTAATAATTCTTTTTTCTTTCATTTCGTATGTATGTTCTTTGTTGCTATGTCCATAATAATAACTTTTGCTATATGTTTTTCCTGAAACTTTTATTTTATTTAGTATTGCACCAATTATTTTTCCACCAACTATATTAATTGATTTTTTTACTTCTTTTAAATCACTTATTTTAGTTTTTTCTGCATTAACTACTAATACAGTAGAATCTACTATTGTTGATAAAACAATACTGTCAGAAACTAATTTACATGGTGGAGCATCAATTATAATGATATCATAAATATTTTTTAATAATGCTACTAATTCTTTCATACCACTCGAAGCAAGTAATTCTGAAGGGTTTGGAGGTATTGTTCCATTTGATAGTATATGTAAATTTGGTATTTGAGTTTCTTTAATATATTTTCTTCCTAATTCTATGTCTTGTTTTATATCTCCTGTTATATAATGTAAATAACTAGAAAGACCTTCTTTATTGTCTACACCAAATATTTTATTTGCTCTTCCTTTTCTCATATCAGCATCAATTAGTAAAACTTTTCTATTTGTATCAGCAAATGCTACTGCAATATTTGCTGATACCCAACTTTTTCCTTCTCTAGGTGTACAACTTGTAATTAATATTGTTTTAGCTTTTTTTGTTGAATTCATATATAATATATTTGTTCTTATAGTGTTTATACATTCTGTGATATATGATTTTGCGTTATTTCTTTCTACAATTTCATTTTTCTTATTTGCATTAATTGGAATATTTCCTAAAGCCTTTACTTTAATGTATCTTTCTATATCTATATCTTTCTTTATTGTATTATCAAAAATGTATACTATCATTACATAAATAAATGAAGCAAAAGCTCCTACCATAATAAATATTGCAATATCTTTTGGATGACTTATGTTATATGGTGCATTTGGAATTTGTGCCTCGTCTACAATTCCTATATTATCCAATTGATATATTTCTTTTATTTCAGCTAAGAAAACATTGGCTAATTCCTTTGTAATATCAGTAGCAACTTCTGCATTACTACCTTTTACTGATATTTCTAAAATATGTGTATCTTTTACTATACTTATTTCTATTCTCTTTAGTAATTCTGCTTCTGTAATGTTTAAATTTAAATTGTCAATTACTTTCTTTAGTACTTTTGAATTTTTAGCAATATTACTATATGTAGATATTAAACCTGAATTCAATGTTAAGTCTGAATTAGTAATTGTTTTACTTTCTTCACTATTATTAGGGATTAATAATAATGTCGTAGTAGATTTATATTCTGGTTTTACATAGTGATATGAATAGAAATATCCTAGTACAATAAATAGACTTAATATAAAAGCAATTAGTATTTTCTTACTTTTTAAAATATCTATTATTCTGTTAATTTCGATATTTTCATCTTTTCCCATAATTTTTTATCACCTATATTTTATTATAACTTATTTAAAGTTATATTTCAACCTCTTTGATAACTTCATTTTTACTAATATGTTTTATAATTCAGATTTTAAATTATCTACTCGCTCCCAGGAGTTTATATATTAATTTTTTAGGCTCCCCCCAAGTAATTCCTACTCGTATCCTCCTAAAAAATTAAATATATAGAACTCCTTCGCGCTATTTAAAATATTTTAAATCTGAATTATAACTTTAAATAACTTTACCGTAGTTGCCTCCTCCTCCAGAGTGAACTGTCATTTTTCCTTTTCTTGCTTTTACTATGTTGTTTGCAATTTTTTCGCCAACTACAGCCTCTATATCATCTTGCGATAAATGATGCAAAATATTCATTTCTGTTTCAAATGTTTCTAACAATTTATCAATTGTTTTCCCACCTACACCTGGTATAAAACTAAGTGGTACTTGATAAATATATGGTGGTCTGTTAGCTGGGCTTTTAGTTACTTCTTTATCTTTTATTAATTCTATTCTGTCAAAAACACCAAATGTTACATTTTTTCCTCCACACATTGGGCAAAATTCAACTGGTTCTTTTGTTTCTATTGATTTTTCGCAATCATCACAATATGTTCTATGGTATTTTCCTAATTTAGGGTCTAATCCATAATTAGCTATTATCTTTCTTCCATCTTCACTTTTTAATGCTTTTACAATTTCTTTAAATGATATATCTTCTACTAGCATTTTATTATATTCTCTTGCAATTTTAGGTAAAGAATGGGCATCTGAATTTGTTACAAATGTTTTTGTTTCTAGTTCAGAAATTGTATCTGCTAAATATGTATCAGAACTTAGTCCTAATTCTATTGCAAAAATTTTGTCAAATTTTTCTTTAAAAATATCTTTTATTCTATCTGAACAGTTTCCATAGTAACTTTTAAATGGCGTAAATACATGTGCTGGTATTAATATTCCATTATATTCTTCTACTATATCAATTAAGTCATATCCTGATAAATCAGTTCTTTGAGTACTTAGTGTTATATTTTTAAGATGATGACTTAACTCATTTGAAAATGCTTTTATATCTTTTAAGTGTGGAAAAAAACAAATATTGTGAGCACTACCACATTTAGTATTTCTAGAAACTTCTGAAGTTTCTACTTCGCTTCCTAAAAGAATGCAAACTTTATCTTTATAAATAATTCCACCATCTTCTAGTTCATATGCATCTCCTGTTTCTAAAAAGTTTTCAATGTCTTCTATCACATATGGAGAAGCACAATCTATAATTCCGACTACATTTATTCCTTTTCTATCAGCACATTCTTTTGCAATATTTGCAAAATTTAATGATCTTGCAGCTGTTATTTTTATTGGTTTTCCATTTTCACTTCTTCCTATGTGTACATGTAAATCTGCAAATATTTCGTACATTATATCTTCTCCTCTATATTATTTTTATTAAACTAACTTACAGCTTTGTTAGTATTTACTTAAGATGTGCATTGTAGTAATATAATTTTTTGTAAAAACTATTTATTTAAAATTTAAGAAATTGATTCTTCTACTTCATCTGTTTCAGTAATTGTACTATTATTTAAATGACTCATAATTTTTTTGGTTGTTTCTTCGCTAAATAGAGATCTATTTGGATTTTCTTCACTACTGAATATTTTGTTTGCAATTCTTTCTTCTTGCTTATCAATTAATTTATCTACAGTTGGTTCAAATTCATATACTACTTTTTTTATGTATTTTGTTAATTCTTCTGTTTCATTATAAATTTTTGTTAATCTTCTTAAAGCTGTCATTCCTACCATTTCATTTACTTTTATTGTTTCTATAAAATTCACAAAATCTATAAATGTGTTTAAGTATCTGTTATATTCATCTTTCAAATTTCTATGTTCCAATAAAACTAATGCTTCATCTGGTTTAAATCCTATTCTTTCTGGCCTGTCTAAAAGCATTCCTCCAAATTGGTCTACTAATTCTATTATATCACTTTCTTTTTCTCTAGGATTACTTTTACTATATCTATTTACTTCCTCGCATATCTTACAAAATTTTTTTCCAAAACCTAATGTACTTAAGTATTCTGCTCCATTTTTAGCATACTCGTGAATTTTATTGATATCTTGTGCTTGTTTTGCTTTTTTACAGTTACATAATAAGCAAGCAGTTAATACTAAATTTTTATCTACATTTATTTTGGCATAATTTAAAAATAATCTTGCAATTTCTAATTTAAAAATAACAGATTTATCAAAAAAAATCTTTGTTTTTTTTGATAAATAATATGCAATTTCAATTTTTGAGGCTAAATCTTCTTCATTTAAAATATATTCCGCAAAGTTTTCCATTTGTTTCCTCCTCTTTTGCAATATCTATTTTTATAGATTATTCTACTATTTTATTATACTTTAAACAACAAAATATTTCAATATTTTTAGCCTTTGTAATGCAATTGTAATATTTATTTGTTATAGTTCAATTTTAAAATTATTTACTTGCTCCCAGAAGTTTATATTTAAATATTTTTTCGTTATCCCCATTCTAAAAATTCTAACAAAAGTTCTTTGAACTTTTGAGAATTTTTGAACGGTCCCCACAATTCCACTTCAAAATATTGAAATATAAACTTCTTCGCGCTATTCAAGATAATTTTTACTGAACTGTAACATTTATTTAGATATTTTTAATAGCATTTCTTGCCAATTCATCACACCTATTATTATACTCATTATCACTATGACCTTTTACTTTTATAAAATTAACTTTATGCATCTTTGTTAAATCATACAATTCTTGCCATATTTCTTTATTTTTCACAGGCTCTTTACTTGCCGTCTTCCAATTATTTTTAACCCAATTATAAATCCAACCTTGTTTAAAACTATTTACCACATATGCACTATCGCTGTACAAGTCAACTTCACATGGATATTTTAATAATTTTAACCCTTCAATTACTGCTGTTAATTCCATAACATTATTAGTTGTATCTTTTTTTCCTCCTGATATTTCCTTTTGGTTTTCTTTATACATAAGAATGGCTCCCCATCCTCCTGGCCCTGGATTACCTGAGCAGGCTCCGTCTGTGTATATTACAACTTTTTCCATATTTAATTTCATTCCTTCCTTAGGTACAAATCCAATTAGAAAAGATTTTTAAACCTTTTTTCCCTGTGTTTTCTTTTTGCTATTTTTATGATAATATTATAACAATAATTTATTTAATCTACAAGAAAATTATTGTTTTAATTTGATTATAACAATTTGTATTTTATAAACTACTCGCTCCCAGAGAAGAGCATTTATATATTTTTTCGTTATCCCCATTCTAAAAATTCTAACAAAAGTTCTATGAACTTTTGAGAATTTTTGAACGGTACCCACAATTTCACTTCAAAATATATAAATACTATTCTCTTCGCGCTATTAAAATTTAATTGAATTATGGTATATAATCTACACAATAAATCTATGGTAATTTAAATAGATTTAAATTGTTGTAAGTAAATTAAAAACAGTATTTAGAGGGAGTAAAAAATGAGTAAAGTTTTAGGAATTATTGCAGAATATAACCCTTTTCATAATGGGCATTTATACCATTTAAATGAATCAAAAGAAATAACTGGAGCAACTTATACAGTTGCTATTATGGGTGGGAATTTTACTCAACGTGGTAATACTTCTATTATAGATAAATGGTCTAAAGCTAAATCTGCTCTTGAGTGTGGAATTGATTTAGTTATTGAACTTCCTGTTCTTTATGCTACTTCTAGTGCAGAAAATTTTGCTGATGGTGCAATAAAAATTTTAAATTCAATGAATATTATTGATTATATTTCTTTTGGTGCCGAGACTTCTGATATAGATATTTTAGATAATATTGCTAATATTTTATATAACGAACCAAAGCATTATAAAAACTTTTTAACTAATGAACTACAAACTGGTTTATCTTTTCCAAAAGCTCGTGAAAATGCTTTACTTAAATATTTAAATAATAATAAATTTTATAATATACTTTCTTCTCCTAATAATATTTTAGGAATTGAATATTTAAAAGCATTAAAAAAATATAAAAGTAAAATTCAGCCTATTATTATTCCAAGATTTGAAGTAGGTCATAATGATATAGATTACAATGGAAATATTGCTAGTGGTACAGCAGTTAGAAGTTTATTAAAAAATAATGAATTCGATACTTTAAAAAAATTAATACCTGAATATAGTTTTTCAAACTTAATTGAAAATATAAATATTGGCCACATAGTGCCAGATTTGTCTGTATTTGAACGAGAAATTATTCTAAATTTAAGAAGGATGTCTACTGATGAGATTTCTTTACTTCCAGATGTTTCAGAAGGTTTAGAGTTTTCTATAAAAAAAGCTGCTAATTCTTGTAATAGTATAACAGAATTTTTAAATATAATTAACTCTAAAAGATATACTTCTACTCGTCTTCAAAGAATTTTGTTGTACTCTTTACTTGATATTTCTAAAAACGATATGAATATATCTAAAAGTGTTGGGCCATATATTAGAGTTCTTGGATTTAATGAACGTGGAAAACATTTAATTTCAGAAGTAGCAACTGCTAATCCAAACCTTAATATTATTACTTCTGTTAAAAAATTTACTGATAAAAATTTAAATCAAGATTTAAAAATTATGTTAGAAAAAGATATTTGGACTACTGATATTTATACAATGGGATATGAACATAATTCTTATAGTAATTTGGATTTTACGCATAAATTGATAACAATATAGTAAAGTTATAAGGTAACTCTTTTATTTTTGAGTTACCTTGTATAATCTTTTCTTTTGTTTAAATATATTTCTATGTTTAATTTTTATTTTTTTAAGCTCTTCTTGCTTTCTTTCTCTAATTGCTTTAAACTCTTTTTAGGTGTCAGCAATTCTTCTGGCATAGTTCCACCATTTTTGGCAATTACTTCTCTAATATTTCTTCCAATATTATAATGAGTTTCATTTGCTTCTTTTTCACTTCGTATATTATCCTTTTTTAACTTTTGTTCTGTTTGAGAAATTCTAAATAAATTCGCAATTAGTTCATCTCTTCCCATATTATCTAAAATATCTTCTCTGTATCTTAATCCTTTTCTTTTAGCAATGTCATCAGCAGTTTCTCCATTGTATAAACCTTTATATCCGCTATTGTGAAATTTATCAAAATTCTTAACTCCTGCATTTTTAGCAGTTTGATTGAGTGAATAATTGCCTTTCTTTGTTAAGTTTCTTTGATAAAATCTCTTTTCATCTTCTGTTAATGAACTATATTCTTTTTCGC
>CANPDB010000017.1 GCA_947572725.1 uncultured Clostridium sp.
ATTAACTATTTAAATATAATTTTAAAAATTTCCCATGGGGGGTTTGCCATGGGTTCGGGGTTAAAAGGAAAACTAAAAAAGTTGCCATTTAAACCCGGAACCGATGGCAACCTATTTTTTATATTATATTACATATTTTTTTATTAGAATAACTCCGCCAGCTATTGTAATTAATACAATAAATCCTAATGTGAAATAAATTCTTATTTGTCCTGTGCTTATTGATACCATTACTGGTGCATCGTCTATGTCGTCTTCTCCTTGTTTTTTATTGTCTGGTGTTGAGTCTTTGTCTGGTAATCCATATTTATTGTAGTCTTTTGATATTTCGGCTGTGTTTACTTTTACACCCATATTATTTTCACTGTTTATCCATGTAAGAAGTACTTCAACATCTGCATATTCTCCTGGTTTAAGCAATTTGTTTTCTAATAGTTTTGTAGAAATAACATTGTTTCCTTCATCTGTCCATCCTGGGTTATCTACTGCTACAAATTTTAATCCTTCTGGAATATAGTCTGTTACTTCTTTTGCATATCCTTCAACATCACCTTCGTTTATTACTCTTATTGAGTATTTGAATTTAACTGTTACTTGGTTTAGTTTTTTTCTATGTAATTCTACTTTTACAACTTGTTCTGGGTCATCATATGGTTTGTGTCCTGTATTATTTACAGTTTGTTTTCCATTTTCAATTACAATTGCTTGTGTTACCCATTTTCTTAGTGCTAAGTCAAAAGTTTTTACAATTACTTTTTCAAAATCATCATCATCTTGTTGTCCTGGCACATAATCGCCTTTTTCATCGTTTTTGTATGATGGTAGTTCTTCATCTTTTGGAAGTACCACATTGTTTTCTTGTGAATCTCTGTCTTTTACTTCTTTTTTGTTTTCATCTAAATATTTTGTAATATCAGCTATGTTTGTGATATTTTCGTTTGATTTAGCTGTGTCTTTTACTTTACACATAATTGGTACTTCTTTATATTCTAATACATACTTTCCTTCTTTATTTTTTACAGCTTTAGCAATTTTGCTATTTTCTAAATATTTTGTTGTTACTGTTCTTCCGTCTTTTGAAACTTCCCAACCATACTTTTTATTAAAGTCTCCATCAACATATTCTAAATGTGGTGGTAAATGGTCTTTTATTTCACTTGCATAACCATCTATTTCACCTTCATTGTAAACTCTTAACATATATACTACTATGTTATTTTGTTTTACCAATATAGGCTCTTTTGTATGGTTATAAGTTGCAGTTGTAATTACTTTTCCGTTTTCATCTTTTGTATTTAATTTTGATGTGTCAACTATTGGTGCCCTTTTATATGAACCATTATTATTTTTTAAATATTCATTATCATCTATTTTTGTGTCATTACTTACAGCTATAATGAATTTTCTTAAGCTTAAATCAAATTCTTTTTCTACTGGTACATCTGGTTTCTTAGGTATTATCACCTTTTCAAAGTCGTCATCATCTTCTTGTCCTGGTATATAATCTTCTTTTTCGTCACCTTTATATGATGGTAAATTTTCATCACTTGGAAGTATTACATTATTTGCTTGTGAGTCTCTGTCTGTTACTTTGTTTTTATCTTCATCTAAATATTCTGTAATATCAGCTATATTTGTAATGTTTTCATTTGTCTTAGCTGTATCTTTTACTTTACACATAATTGGTACTTCTTTATATTCTAAGACATATTGTCCAGAAGTATTCTTTGTTGCTTTGCTAATTTTACTATCTTTTAGATATTTTGTTGTTACTGTTCTTCCGTCTTTTGAAACTTCCCAACCATATTTTTTATTAAAGTCTCCATTAACAAATTCTAAATATGGTGGTAAATGGTCTTTTATTTCACTTGCATAACCATCTATTTCGCCTTCATTGTATACTCTTAACATATATACTACTATGTCATTTTGTTCAACTTGTACAGGTTCTTTTGTATGGTTATAAATTGCAGTTGTAATTAAATTTCCGTCTTCATCTTTTGTATTTAATTTTGATGTATCAACAACTGGTGCTCTTTTATATGAACCATCAGTATTTTTTAAATATTCAGTTGATTCAATTTTTGTATCTTTACTCACAGCTATAATAAATTTTCTTAAACTTAAATCAAATGATTGTAAAATTATGTTGTCATAGTCTTCATCATCTTCATATTTAACCCATTTATCAGTACTTGAATCTCTATCATCAATATCATTTCCTTCTTTATCTGTATCTTTAGAAATTTCTGCTTCATTTCTTATTACTTTACCTGAAATGTCATCTGCTACTACTTTTAGCTTTATAGATACTGACTCATGATCTGGTCCATCTTTCATTGTTTTTGAATCATATCCTAATATTAAATTTGTATACATTTTATAATATGGATACTCTTCCTTGCTATAATCCCCTGGTACTGCATCCATTATAATTTCATTTTCTCTTGATAAAGCATCTGTTGAAACTTGGATGATCTTTTCTTTTGCATCATCATATACAAAATTCCCCCACAAATATGCTTGATTAAATGCTATTGCTTCTTTTTCTTCTTTTGTTAATGTTGTATCATTTTTTAGTTCTTCGCCTTCTTTTTCAGACCATAAGAATTCAAGCCCTTCTGGTATATTTTCTGTTATTTCTGAAGCATAACCATCTAATGACCCTTCATTATAAACTGAAAATTTATATGTAACAATATCTCCTTTTTTTACACCTACTGGTTCCTTATTTAATTTGTAATCACCTGTTGTTATTAAATTTCCATCTTCATCTGTTGTATTTAGTTTACTTACATCTACCTTTTCTATTCTTTCTGGAACATTTTGATTATTAACTGCTACAATACGTTTAATTAGTTTTAAGTCAAATGTTTCTGGCATTAAAATTAATTTTTCAAAGTCATCATCATCTTGTTGTCCTTTATAATAATAGTTAGAATCTGTTAAATCTGATTTATTTCCATTTCCAGTATAGTTTGGTAAATTATCAGTATTTGGTGTAGTGTCTGGTTCAGAATCTCTATCTGCACCTACTTGATTTGTAATTCTTATATTACTTTCACTATCTATTTCTTCTGAAATCCAAGCAATATTAGTTAATATTTTACTGTTATGTGAGTCTGGATCTGCCGTTACTTCACATGTTATTTCTATTGTTTCAGAATCTAGTTTTCCTGATTCATATGGTGCTAAATTATCTGTATTTTCTTCATTTCTTATTAAATTTAGTATATTATCTGTTAAATTATAAGAACCAAATTCAAAATTTCCACTAATAATATTTTTAAATTTTAGTCCTTCTGGTAGTTGGTCTACAACTCTTGTTGCTCTTCCATATTTCTGACCTTCATTATATATTGTTATTTTATATGTAACAATATCTCCCTTTTTTATAGTTACAGGATCTTTTTTGTGTTTATATGTAGCTGTCGTTCCTGTTTGTAAAGTTGACTCTTCTATTGATGGCACTCTTGATTCATTCCCTGTTAAAGTTTTATCATTTACTTTCGTAATATATTTTCTTAATGATAAATCAAAATTTCTTTTAGCTGTTGTTAATGTTATAGGGATAGATTTTGTTTCTTTTTCAGGTATTACAACTGGTTGTGCAACAGTGTTTGTATTTGATCCCCATAATGTTAATTTTGTATTACTATAATTAAATTTAATTTCTGCTTTCAAATTAGAAATTGTAACACTACTTTTTGGAACAGATATATAAAAATCTTTGCCAACTAATTCTTTAATAGTCTTGTTTGTACTTCTTTTATTCTCATCTAATAAATTATACCCTGTAATAACATTATCACCGTTTTTTACTTCTAAACCAATAGTATAAGGTATGCTATTTTCATTTTCAGTGATTTTAATTGGCCCTACAATATAATTATCTCCATTACTTTCATATTCTAAAGTTGTTGTTTCTACTGTTGCTGGTGGATTAGCTTCATTATTAGAATAATTTACTGCATTTTCTTTTGCTTTTCTTATTAAATATTTATATAGCAATTCTGCCTGTTTTTGTTTTCGTGAACCTATACTTTGTGATGGTATTGCTCCTGTTGGATTATAGTTTGAAAAACTATAATATGTATTTCCATTTTTATCTGTTGTATAATTTAGCCAACCAGTATTATTAGTTTGATCATAAACAGAATATCCATAATTAGTAAAATACCATAAAGCTGCTTGTTGTATTGCTTTTACTTCATCTTCGTTTAATAAACTGTCATCCCATTCTTCACTTGTGATACTTGCTGCTTGTAGTAAAGCATCTTTTTCTTCTGGTGCTGACTGTCCTTTAATATAGAAATTATCTAACATTGCTAAAATTGCATTATATTTGCTAATTTTAACCCCGTCTTCTAACTCTATTTCTCCTTCTATTATTGAATTTAAAACCTTATTATTTTGTGCTTTTATGGCTTCTCTCTCAGTTTTCATATCAAAAAATATATCATATGTCTCAGTTCTTTTAATATCAGTGAATCCAACTCCCGCTTTCAAACAAAATATGCTTGCATCTGTCGGATCACTTCCTGCTGCACTACTATATCTTACAATATTCCATATTTTTGCTGCATATATATCAGTTGAAGTATTGGCATTTGGATTACCTATCGCATATCCTAGATGTCCTCTATTACCCTTATTGTCAAGGTCTACAATATTATTAGACATTAATTCTGAAATACCTAAATAGATAGGTGTTGTAGGAATTTGTGCATATGCAATATTTTGTGAAAATGCAAATACGAAAAATAAAATTGCAACTATACTGCTTAATAAAATTCTTCTTAGTTTCATAAAACTCTCTCCTTCTTACTTTATAAAAAATAATCTCCTGTTTATTATTTTACTCTTTTTTGTACTTTAGTCAATAGGTTTTTTTTGGTTGTTTTTACCTTTATTTTTTCTGCCTTTTAAGTCTTTACGGAAACAGGTTTTCTTAATTTGATTACTAAAATATTATATTCTTTACAATTATATTACATTTTTTAGGTAAAGTCTATACTTTATGTGAATTAACTCCTTTTTTCTTGCATTTCCGTTATAATTCACAGCCTTATTTCAAATAATATATTAGTTTGATTTTTAAGTTATTTACTCGCTCCCAAAGGATGATAATTATATATTTTTTCACTGCCCCATCCTAAAAATTCTAAAGAAAAGTTTAAAAACTTTTCTAAGAATTTTTGGACGGTCACCCCGGAGTCGTTCAAAAAGTATATAATTATCACCCTTTTCGCGCTATTTTTAGTTAATATAATTAAACTAATATATTATTTGAAATTTTCACTATATATAATGTAATACTTCCATGTATAAAATAATATAAATTATACAGGTGATTTAAATGAAAAATAAAAAAATATATTTTATATTTATTGCATTCATTCTAATATTTAGTATTACTTTTCCAGTATATGCTGTTGATGAAGATGTTGAAGAACTAACAGATTTCTCAGATATTATAGAAGTAGCGGCAAATACTACAGAAGTTCCTACAATAAACTCTCGAACTGCTATTGTGTATGATAGAATCAGCAAACAAGTTTTATATGGAAAAAATGAATATAACAAAGTAAAGATGGCTTCAACCACAAAAATTATGACAGCTATTGTTATAATAGAAAACAATGATTTAACTCAAACTGTTGAAGTTTCAAAAAAAGCTGCTGGAACTGGTGGTTCTAGACTTGGTTTAAAAACTGGAGATAAAATAACTATTAATGATTTACTTCATGGGCTAATGTTATGTTCTCGGGAATGATGCTGCTGTAGCACTTGCAGAATGTACTGCTGGAAGTGTTCAAGAATTCGCAGAATTAATGAACAATAAAGCTATAGAATTAGGACTTACTAATAGCCATTTCGAATCCCCTCATGGCTTAGACTCTGATGAACATTATACAACAGCTTACGAACTAGCTAAATTATCAGATTATGCTCTACAAAACAAGACTTTTTTGCAAATAGTAGGAACAAAATCATATACTGTTACTATTAATGGCTTTCCTAAGAATATATCAAATACAAATGAATTACTTGGAAATCTAAATGGTGTTTATGGAATTAAAACTGGTTTTACAAATGGTGCTAATCGATGTTTAGTAACGGCTTGCAAACGAAACAATATGGATATTATTTGTGTTGTTTTAGGTGCTGATACCAAAAAGTTTAGAACTCAAGATAGTATAAAATTAATTGAGTATTCTTTTAAAAATTTCCAATATGTTAATATTGAAGATTTAATGAATAAAAAATTTGAAGAATGGAAATCAGAAAATATGAATTCATTTTTAATTGATAAAGCTTCTAATTCTAATCTTGATATTTCAATATCAAAATTAGAAACTCCCATTATTCCAGTAAAAAAAGAAAATATTGATAAAATTGATTTTTCTATTGATATTAATACAATATTATTTGCGCCTATTAATCAAGGACATATTATTGGTAATATAACTGCTTATTCTGATTCTTTGAACTTGTCAAATGCAGATGTAATTGTTAATAATTCGATTTCTAAAAGAAATTCGTTTGATTATTTATATCTTTTCTTTAAAGATTATTGCAATATTTTATTTAGTAATATATAACTTGCATATTAATATGTAGCAAAATAAAAAGGAAGTATCTTTACACTTCCTTTTATTTTACGTTTTCTTTTATGTATTCAACTACATCTTCTACTGTTACAACTTTTTCTGCATCACTATCTGGAATTTCTATATCAAATTCTTCTTCTAGAGCCATTACTAATTCTACTATATCTAATGAATCAGCTCCTAAGTCATCTATAAATGATGCTTCCATTGTTACAGCATTTTCTGCAACTCCTAATTGCTCTACAATAATTCCTTTTACTTTTTCTAATACTTCTTCTGAACTCATTATCCGAGTTCACCTCCTCTCAAGTTTATAAAATGATTGATTTGTTTGTGTTTTAACATTTATATTTCATTTATATTATATGTTATTATATTTGTCAAGTATATTATAAAAATATTTTATTTTTGTACTACTTGGTCGTTACTGTTATGTTGTTGTTTTTGAAATTCTTCTATCATTTTATCAACTGCTTTATTTTCTACAAACTTTTCAGCTTGAATAATTGTGTATTCAAATAATAGTTTATCACTACTTCCATGTGCTTTTACCACTGGTTTTTTTACTCCTAAGAATAGTGCTCCACCATATGATTTATAATCCATTGTTTTGCTAAATCTTTTAATAGCTGGCAATGCTGGTATAGATAAAATTTTTGCTAATAAATTTTTGGTTAGGCTTTCTGTTAAAGTTCTTTTTACGAATTTGCCTACTCCTTCTGTTGTTTTTAAAAATACATTACCAGTAAATCCATCTGTTACAATAGCATCTATTTTTCCTGAAAAAGCATCTCTTCCTTCAACATTACCAATGAAATTGATATCTAGTTCTTCTGCTTTTTCTTTTAATAAATTATAACTTTCTTTTACAAGTTCATTTCCTTTAGTCTCTTCTGTGCCTATATTTAATAGTCCTATTGCTGGTTTTTCAATTCCAAATGTATTTCTTAAATAGATAGTAGACATTTGTGCAAATTGTAATAAATTAATAGGTTTGCAGTTTGTATTAGAACCTGCATCTATTAATAGTAACTGACTATTATAAGCTGGTAATATAGCTGCTAATGCTGGTCTATCAATTCCTTTTATTCTTCCTACTAGAAGAGTTGCTCCTGTTAATAACGCTCCTGAATTTCCAGCTGAAATGAATACATCTCCTTCTCCTTCTTTTAGCATTTTAAATCCTACAACCATTGATGAGTCTTTCTTGTGCTTTATTGCCATAGTTGGTATATCTTCCATTTCTATGGTCTCTGTTGCATTTTTTATTGATAGCCTGCTTGATATTTCTTCCATTTCTTTTCCATAAAATTCTTTTATTTTTTCTCTTATTATTTGTTCTTTTCCTATTAATATTAATTCTGCCTTTATTTTGTTTATTGCATTTATTGCTCCTTTTATAGTTGCCTCTGGTGCATTATCTCCACCCATTGCATCTAGAAGTATTTTCATGATTAGTCCTCCCATTATTTGTTTTTACTATTATATTGTTGTTTTCTTTATTTTATTATTAAATCATTAAAAAATCAATAGTTTATTGTAATTTTACTAAGGGACAGTAATTATTCGTTATAATTCACAGTCATATTTAAAATAGTAGAATAGCTAAAGAGTTATAATATATTATTTTTTAGAAATGAATGTGGGGACCAACAAGTTACAGTATGTAAGTAAAATTTGAGGAGCAACTGCACCGCAGAAGTTTATCTACATACTGTTAGCAGTTGGGAATGGATAAAAAATAATATATTATAACTCTTTAGCAAATATAAATAAGCTGTGAACTGTAACAATTATTCAGAGGTAAGCAATTGTAAATAAGAGAAATATTTTGTACCTCTTAATAGTTAGAAGGGATGCGAACTAAAAAAAGAAGCATTTTTGCTTCTTTTTTATTTTAGCTTTATATTATTGGATAATATCAGCAACAACACCTGAACCAACTGTTCTACCACCTTCACGAATAGCGAATCTTAATCCTTTTTCGATAGCGATAGGTGTAATTAATTCGATTGTCATTGAGATGTTATCTCCTGGCATTACCATTTCTGTTCCTGCTGGTAATTCGATAACTCCTGTAACGTCTGTTGTTCTAAAGTAGAATTGTGGTCTGTATCCGTTGAAGAATGGTGTATGTCTTCCACCTTCTTCTTTAGTTAATACATAAACTTCAGATGTAAATTTTGTATGTGGATTGATTGTTCCTGGTTTACATAGTACTTGACCTCTTTCGATGTCTTTTCTATCAATACCTCTTAATAGAACACCAATGTTATCTCCAGCTTCAGCTTGATCTAATAATTTTCTGAACATTTCTACACCTGTAACAACAGTTTTTCTTCTTTCTTCTGTTAAACCGATGATTTCGATTTCGTCTTGTAGTTTAACTTCTCCTCTTTCTACTCTACCTGTTGCAACTGTTCCACGTCCTGTAATTGTGAATACGTCTTCAACTGGCATTAAGAATGGTTGATCTACTGGTCTTTCTGGTGTTGGAATGTAACTATCAATTTGTTCCATTAATTCTTTCATTGGTTTATATACTTCGTCATCTGGATTTGTTGATGAGCTTTCTAATACTTGTAATGAAGATCCTTTTATGATTGGAATTTCGTCTCCTGGGAAACCATATTCTGATAATAGGTCTCTAACTTCCATTTCAACTAATTCTAATAATTCTGGGTCATCAACCATATCACATTTGTTTAAGTATACAACAATGTATTTAACTCCAACTTGTCTAGCAAGTAAGATGTGTTCTCTTGTTTGTGGCATAGGTCCATCAGCTGCTGAAACAACTAATACTGCACCATCCATTTGAGCTGCACCTGTAATCATGTTTTTAACGTAGTCAGCATGCCCTGGACAGTCAACGTGTGCATAGTGTCTTGCATCTGTTTCATATTCAACGTGTGCTGTGTTAATTGTGATTCCTCTTGCTTTTTCTTCTGGAGCACCATCAATTTGATCATATGCTTCATATTGTGCCTTTCCTAATAATGATAAGTATTTTGTAATAGCTGCTGTTGTTGTTGTTTTTCCGTGGTCTACGTGACCGATTGTACCAATGTTAACGTGTGGTTTTGTTCTTTCAAATTTAGCTTTTGCCATTTTTTAATCCTCCTTAATAATTTCTTTATTTATATCTAATGTATACAACCTCTTTTCGTTCGGTTGTATAAGTAAGCTCTACGCCAGCTAATGCATATAAGACATCTGTAACTCGCTTTGCTTTGTACAGCTGACTTAACTTCGTTCCTAGCGCTTACTTAAATTTAATAACGATATTTTGTTTAGCACTTGCATTTTATAATATTTTTACTAAAAAATCAAGTGTTTTACATTTATTTCTAAGTATAATTTTTATAAATTACTGTTCATTTTTTACTAGCGCGAAGTTCTATATATATTAATATTTTAAAGTCAAAGACTTATAGGTAGACCCCAGCTATGTTTTTGACAAGAAAATATTAATATATATAGAACTGGGAGCTAATAAATATTTAACAGTAGCTTTTCTTAGTCTTCTTTTTTAGCTCTTGATGCAACTATAGTATCATGAACTGATTTTGGAACTTCTTCGTAATGACTAGGTTGCATTGAGTATGTTCCTCTACCTTGTGTTCTTGAACGTAAATCTGTTGCATACCCAAACATTTCAGAAAGTGGAATAAATGCATGTATTTCTTGCATTCCGTCTTCACCTTCCATACCTTCCATTCTACCACGTCTAGAGTTTACATCTCCAATAACATCTCCCATATATTCCTCTGGAACTGTTATATCAACTCTCATAATAGGTTCTAAAATAACTGATTTAGCTTGCTTACATCCCTCTTTGAAAGCCATAGATGCTGCAATTTTGAAGGCCATTTCTGATGAATCGACTTCATGGTATGAACCATCTACCAAGCTTACTTTGAAGTCTATAACTGGGTATCCTGCAAGAACACCGCTTTCAGCTGCTTCTCTCATTCCTTGTTCAACTGGTTTGATATATTCTTTTGGAACTGCTCCTCCAACTATTTTGCTTTCAAATTCAATTCCTTTACCTGGCTCTAATGGTTCCATTTCAAACCAAACATCACCATATTGTCCTTTACCACCAGATTGACGAATGAATTTACCTTGAACTCTTACGCTGTTTCTAATTGTTTCTTTGTATGCAACTTGTGGTTTACCAACATTACATTCAACTTTAAATTCTCTTTTTAATCTATCAACAATGATATCTAAGTGTAATTCCCCCATACCAGCAATTATTGTTTGTCCTGTTTCTTGATTTGTATATGCTTTAAATGTTGGGTCTTCTTCAGCAAGTTTTGTTAATGCGATTCCCATTTTTTCCTGAGCTGCTTTATCTTTAGGTTCGATAGCTATATCTATAACTGGTTCTGGGAATTCCATTGATTCTAGGATTATTGGATGATCTGGGTCACACAAAGTGTTTCCTGTTGTAACTTCTTTTAATCCTACTGCTGCTGCAATGTCTCCTGCATATACTTTATCAATATCTTCTCTATGATTTGAATGCATTTGAAGAATTCTTCCGATTCTTTCTTTTTTATCTTTACTTGAGTTTAATACTGTTGAACCTGATTCTAAAGTTCCTGAATAAACTCTAAAGAAACATAATTTTCCAACAAATGGGTCTGTAGCAATTTTAAATGCTAATGCTGCAAATGGTTCTGAATCTGAAGTTTTAGCTTCTGTTTCTTCTCCATCCATTGTTTCACCTTTGATATGAGGTATATCAAGTGGTGATGGCATATAATCAACAATTGCATCTAATAATTCTTGAACTCCTCTGTTTTTGTATGAAGAACCACATGTTACTGGAACTATTTTATTTGCTATTGTACCAGTTCTTAAACCTCTTTTGATTTCTTCTTCTGTTAGCTCTTCACCATCTAAATATTTCATCATTAATTCTTCATCTTGATCAGCAACTGCTTCTATCATTATAGCTCTATATTCGTCTGCTTGAGCTTTCATTTCTTCTGGTATATCTGTTTCTTCAATTTCTTGTCCTAAATCGTCCTTATGAATAAATGCTCTCATTTTAATTAAATCAACTATACCTTGGAAGTGATCTTCTGCTCCTATTGGTAATTGGATTGGAACTGCATTTGCTTTTAATCTATTTTTTAATTGATCAACACAAAGCATAAAGTTAGCTCCTGTAATATCCATTTTGTTTACATATACCATTCTTGGTACACTATATTTGTCAGCTTGTCTCCAAACTGTTTCTGTTTGTGGTTGAACTCCACCTTTTGCTGCTAAAACTGTTACAGCTCCATCTAATACTTTTAAAGATCTTTGAACTTCAACTGTAAAGTCAACGTGACCTGGAGTATCAATAATATTAATTCTATTGTTATTCCAGAAACAAGTTGTACATGCAGAAGTAATTGTTATACCTCTTTCTTGTTCTTGTTCCATCCAGTCCATTGTAGCAGCACCCTCGTGAACCTCTCCTATTTTATGTGTTTTTCCTGTATAAAATAAAATTCTTTCTGTTGTTGTTGTTTTTCCGGCATCTATATGTGCCATGATTCCTATATTTCTAGTTCTTTCTAATGGATATGCTCTTCCTGCCATTTTATATATTTCCCCCTTTCGGTTTCTTTCTTTTATTTTCTAATCTAAATTCAAATTCAAAATGCTAATATGTGCATTTTTAGTAATTATTGCAAGCTGAAGGCGTACGTTGGTACGTCGAAGTTTGCAATAGATACTGAAAATGTGCAGATTGCCGTTTTCAATTTGAATTTTACCATTTGTAGTGAGCAAAAGCCTTATTAGCCTCAGCCATTCTATGAGTATCTTCTTTTTTCTTAAATGCACCACCATTACCATTAGTAGCATCAATTAACTCACCAGCTAGCTTTTCAGCCATAGTCTTCTCATGTCTATTTCTAGCATATGTTACGATCCATCTTAAACCTAAAGTTTGTCTTCTTTCAGGTCTAATCTCTAGTGGAACTTGGTAAGTTGCACCACCTACTCTTCTTGCTTTAACTTCAAGAACTGGCATAACATTTTCTAAAGCTGCTTCAAAAACTTCCAAAGGATTTTTTCCTTCTTTTTCTTTTATAATATCAAATGCATCATACACTATTTTTTGAGCAACTGATTTTTTACCATCTAGCATAATATTGTTTACTAATTTTGTAACAACTTTACTATTATATATTGGATCTGGTAATACTTCTCTTTTCGCTATATATCCTTTTCTTGGCACTATTCTTCCCTCCTTTTAATTTATAAGGTGACCTGTTTATAGCTTACGGCTTTAAACGTCTCCTTCTTTTTGATACTTTATTTTAAAAGTATCTCGGTACTCTCAAAAAGTTTTCCTTTTTGCGCATAGCACTTATAATCTATTCTAAATTTAAGTACCTTAAGTTTAGACAAAATAACAAGCACTATTGCTAATACTGTTAAAGCTCTGCTTGGTACAGTATTAGTATACAAATCAATTTTAAAACTCATTTGTATTAAAATAAACTAAGATTCCATTTTATTTTTATATAAATGAAGCAAATTAGGTATATTGTGCATTTTCAAGATTTTATTATAAGCTGAAGGCGTACGTTGGTACGTCGAAGGTTATAATAAATATTAAAAATGTGCAAGATGCCTGATTTCATTCATTTAGATTATTTTTTAGGTTTCTTAGCCCCATACTTAGAACGCGCTTGCATTCTATCCTTAACACCTGCTGTATCCAAAGTTCCTCTGATGATATGGTATCTAACACCTGGAAGGTCTTTTACCCTACCACCCCTAATTAATACAACACTATGTTCTTGTAAGTTATGTCCTATACCTGGGATATAAGATGTAACTTCATAACCATTAGAAAGTCTAACTCTGGCAACTTTTCTTAAAGCTGAGTTTGGCTTTTTAGGTGTAACTGTTTTAACAACTGTACATACTCCTCTTTTTTGTGGAGCTCTATTATTAGTTAATCTTTTATTTTTTGAGTTCCATCCATGTTGAAGAGCTGGAGCAGTTGATTTTGTTACTCCTGTTTTTCTTCCTTTTCTTACTAATTGATTAATTGTTGGCACTTAAATTTCACCTCCTATTTTCAAATTTATATTTTATGTTCAAGCATAAACTTGCTTTGCATAAAACTTATAAACTGTTACGGAATTGCATAATTCAAGCAATTTACAATAACAGTTTTTATTTTACCATGTTTTTCCTTCTAAGTCAATAAAAAACTTGGAATTTTTTCATTTCCAAGTTTTATTTGTTACTTTTCAATTTAATTATTTCAAAATAGTATCAAAAAGCTCATATTCAAATTTTATTCTCCTATACCTGGACCTTGATGCCCTGAATAAACAATTTCACCTTCAACTCTTTCTAATGCTTCTTTCTTGTCTGCTCTTTTTCTGGCTTCTTCTTCTAGCTTCCCATCTTGTTTTCCTACTCTATCTACAAAACCTGCATTTCTATCTTTTCTGCTTTTTTTATCATTTGGCTTATTTTCTCCTTTTTCTGAAAATAGACCTTTTTCATCTAAACTTTCTTCAGTGACTTCTTTGTCTGATTTTCTTTCAGTTTTTGTATCTTTTCCTGGTAATTTTTCAGTTGCTTCTTTTAATTTTTGAATATGTAGTAATTTTTGTCTTGCATCTGACAATATGTGTTCATATGCAATTTTTGCCTTCTCTTCTCCATTTATTATAGCATAATCTTTTATAGCTGTTTTTTGTTGCTCTGATATTTGTGCATTATCAAGTAGTTCTCCTAACGAATAATCACTTGCTAATTTTTCTTGAGAATCATTTACTTTTCCTTCGTTTAATGCATTAAATAAACTTCCTGTTACTTCCGCTCCTGATTTTGCTTCTGCTCTTGTATATTTTAACATTCTAAATTTCTTTATTTTACTTGCCCCATATAATTCATGAAATAAAGTAAATGGCAATTCTTCCTTATTATGTATTGCTTTAACATATGCATAAACCATTTGGGGTTCATTTTTTATTACACTTATAATCCTTGGATTAATTTTTCTACATAATAATGCAGCTAAAACTCTATTTCCTGCCAATTCTTTACACATATCTTTTATTCTAAGCTTTTTATATGTCTCTCTTTTTTCTATTAATGCTGTTCTTACTCTTCCTTTTATTACTCCTTGATCTTTTTTATCATAAACAATATCACCAGCATTTTCTCCTATATATATATTTGGCTTAGACATATCTTTTGGTTTATCTTGTATTTCTTTATTTTGTGTTCCTTTATCTTGTGTTTCTTCATATAATCCTTCTGTTTGTTCTTCTGGAAGTTCTTCTCCTTCTCTATATGGATTATTTTTTTCTTTTCTTTCAGCTTGTTCTTCTGCCTTTTTTCTAGCTTCTTCAGCTTTCTCTCTATCTGCTTTTTCTTGTTCTAGTTTTTGCCTTTTAGCTTGTTCTTCTGCCAATTTCTTTTCTGCTTCTTTTCTTGCTTGTTTTTCCTTTTCTGTCTCCGCCTTTGCTTGTTCTGCTTCCTTTTTAGCTTTATTCGTCTCTTCTTTCGCTTGTTCTACTTCTTTCTTAGATTTATTTTTTTCTTCTTTTGCTTGCTCTTCTTTCTTAGATTTATTTTTTTCTTCTTTTGCTTGCTCTTCTTTCTTAGATTTATTTGTTTCTTCTTTTGTTTGCTCTGCTTCTTGCTTAGCTTTATTTGTCTCTTCTTTTGTTTGCTTTATTTCATATTTCTCTATCTCATCATAATCTAAATATTTTAAATTATCTTTCATTTCATCTATTTTATTAATATATTCTGGTAATTCTGATGAAATATAAAGAATTTTAGATTTTTTAAGAGATATCTCTTCCTTTAATTCCTGTATTTTTTTATTTGCATTTTTAACAAAAACATCTTTTTTGTCTTCAGGAATTCTAGAATCTGTACCAACTTGACTAATTGTATTTTCATATTTGATTTTTTCTGTTTCAAGAGTCTTTACTTCTGCTTCAAGATTTTGTTTCTCATTTTGCGTTTCTAAAACCTTTTGTGTTAAATTATCTATATTCCTTTGTACACCTACTCTTACAACAGCAATTGTATTTTTGACCTGTTCTTTTGATTTTTCAGTCTCTTTAGTTTTTGATGAAAATTGATTTGATAATTTTAATACAATACTTGCTTGTTTTTTATATTCCTCTGAATCTTTATCCTTTATGTTCTTCATTTTTTCTTTTTTTCTTTCAAGTTTTTTTCCGAATCTCATTAATTGTTTTTTGCATATTACTTATTGTGTTCTTTTTTTCCATAATGCCATTTTTTAATGTTTCCATATAATTCTCTTTTAATTCAGGTACTTTTACTTTCTTTTTATTTTCTTCCATAAATTTCTCCTTTCAGGATACACAATATATCCTTAGAAAATATCACTCACTTATCATTATACCAGATTTATGTAATCTTTGCAATATTTTTATAGATTTTTAGCTGTTTTTTAACAAAAATGTAAATTATTAGTAATATTTGTAACAATTAACAAATTTATTTATTATATATAGAACAACAGTGGCATGATTAAAATTTTATGACCTTTTAGATTAGTTTTCATGCCACGTCCGTTGTTCGTCCGCGAAAATTTCATGGAAATTTTCTGTGGAATGTATTTTTGTTGTATAGGTAAAATCTTCGATTTTTCTATACAATAAAAAATCTATATACTTCTCTCATATGTATATAGATCCATAATATTTTATAATTCAATTTTTAGATTCTTTAAACTTCTTTCTGCAAGTTTTTGATATCTTTCTTTTTTATCCTTTATTCTTTTTCCTTCCAATTCTGGCAAAATCCCAAAATTAGCATTCATAGGCTGAAACTTTGTATTCGTTGTAGATATGTATTTAGCTAAAGCTCCTATAACTGTATACTCTGAAAAACTATAATCTTTATCTATATTACCAATATCACCTTTTTCCTTTTTAAAACGGATAACTGCATTCAATCCAGCTACTAATCCAGATGAAATTGACTCCACATATCCTTCAACACCTGTAATTTGCCCTGCAAAATAGATATTATTATTTATTTTTAAATTATATGTTTCATCTAATAATTCTGTTGAATTAATATAAGTATTTCTATGCATAACACCATATTTTACAAACTCTGCATTTTCTAGTCCTGGTATCATACTGAAAACTCTTTTCTGTTCTCCAAATCTCAAATTAGTTTGAAAACCCACTAAATTATAAATCTGAGCCTGCTTATCATCTTGACGCAATTGTACAACAGCATATGGTCTTTTTGCAGTCCTTAAATCATCAAATCCTACTGGTTTTAGAGGACCAAATCTTAAGGTATCTATACCTCTTTTAGCCATTATTTCAACAGGCATACATCCTTCAAATATCTCTCTTTTTTCAAATTCATGTAAATTTACCACTTCTGCATTTACCAATTCTTCATAAAACTTTTCATACTCTTCTTTATTCATTGGAAGATTAATATAACTTTTTTCATATTGTTCTTGTTTTTCTAACCTTTTTTTCCATTCTTCTATACTTTCCTCTTTTTTCTTTTCTTGAATATATCTATCCCCATAAAAAGCAATATTAAAATTAATACTATCTTTAGTAACAATTGGAGCAGCAGCATCATAAAAATACAATTTATCCTGACCTGTTATTTCTTGAATTTGCTTTGATAAATCTTCAGAAGTAAGAGGTCCAGTAGCTATAATCACTATTCCATCTTTGGCTAATTCTTCAACATCTGTTATTTCTTTATGAATAACCTCAATTAATTTATTATCTTCAATTAATTGAGTCACTCTTTCAGAAAAGTTATCTCTATCTACCGCTAAAGCCTGTCCAGCTGGTACCTTTGTTTCATCAGCAACCCTAATAAGCAAAGAATCTAACCTTCGTAACTCCTCTTTCAACAAACCACAAGCATTTGTTAATAAATCAGACTTAAAAGAATTGCTACAAACAATCTCTGCCAAATTTTCATTATTGTGCGCTGACGAAAACTTTATAGGCTTCATCTCATATAATTTCACCCTTATACCTTTTTTAGCAATTTGATAAGCAGCTTCACAGCCAGCCAAACCCGCTCCTACAATAGCAATATAATCTTTCATTTCAAACTCTCCATTCTAAAAGGTTGCCACTGGTTCCGGGTTTAAATGGCAACTTATATTTTAAGATATCTACTCGCTCACAAAAGTTTATAATTATATATTTTTTTTACTGCCCCACTCTAAAAATCCTAACAAAATTCATACTGAATTTTGAGGATTTTTGAATGGTCACCCCAGAATCATAAAAAATATATAATTATAGAACTTTCTAGCGCTATTTATAGTACTTAATAAGAAAGTTGCCATTTAAACCCGGAACCAGTGGCAACCCAATTTTAACTAAATAAGTTCATAATTTCTTCTTTTGATAGTTTATTTATAAATGATGCTTTTGTGTCTAAAACATTATCGATTAGTAAAGATTTCTTTTGTTGCAATTCGTAAATCTTTTCTTCAATCGAATTTTTTGTGATTAATTTATATACTTGAACATTGTTCTTTTGTCCAATTCTATATGCTCTGTCTGTTGCTTGATTTTCTGTTGATAAATTCCACCAAGGATCGTAATGTATTACCATGTCCGCTCCTGTTAAGTTTAGTCCTGTTCCTCCTGCTTTTAGCGAAATTAAAAATAACTGAACTTCTGGATTTTTGTTAAATTCGTCTACCATTTTTATTCTGTCGTCAACTTTTGTTGCTCCTGTTAATTTGTAATATGATATGTCATTTTCTTTTAACTTTTTCTCCATTATTTCAAACATAGATGTATAACTTGAAAATAATAAAATCTTGTGTCCTGAGTCTGTTGCTTCTTGTATTATTTCCATACATTGCTCTAATTTACTACTTTCATCTTTGTATCCTTCTATAAATAAACTAGGATGACAACATATTTGTCTCAATCTAGTTAAGGCTGCTAAAATCTGCATTTGACTTCTTTCATATCCATTTAAATCTATTTGTTCTGCTAGTTCTTTCTTCGTTTGTGCTAGATAATTTAAGTATATATTTTTTTGTTCTTCTCCCATTTCATTTTCTAAAATTGTAACTGTTTTTTCTGGAAGCTCTGTTAGCACTTCTTTTTTTGTTCTTCTTAAAATGAAAGGTTGTATTAACATTTTTAATTTTTTCATTGCATTTTCGTCTTCATCTTTTATAATTGGCATCTCATAAAGAGTTCTAAATTTTCTATATGAAAATAAATAGTCTGGCATTATAAAATCAAAAATTGACCATAGTTCTGACAAAGAATTTTCAATTGGTGTTCCTGTAAGAGCATATCTTGTATCTGCTTTTATTTGTTTGATTGACTTTGCATTTTGTGTGTTACTGTTTTTTAAATATTGTGCTTCATCTGCAATGATAAATCTAAATTGATAATTTTTATTTTTATATAATTCTATATCTCTTTTTAATAGGTCATATGAAGTAATAATTAAATCATATTTTTCTAGATTATCTATTTTTCTTTTTCTCTCTGCTGAATTTCCCCTAATAACTTCTGTTTTTAAGTTCTTTGCGAATTTTTCTGCTTCGTTTTTCCAATTTAATGTAAGTGAACTTGGTGATATTACTAAACTTGTTCGTTTGTTGTTTTCTGTTTGAATTTCTTCCTGACCTGATATTACTTCCTTATTATTATGATATATGTAGTCTACAATTATTGATAAAATCTGTATTGTTTTTCCAAGTCCCATATCATCTGCTAAAATTCCACCAAATTTATAATAATCTAAAGTTTTAAGCCATTGAAAACCTGTCTTTTGATAGAATCTTAAAACTGAGTCTAAATTTTCTGGGACATTCGTTTCTTCAAGATTCTCCTTATCTAATTGATGAACTATTTCTTTATATTCTTCACTTTTTGTTATATTTATTCCTTTGATTTCTTTTAATAGTTGATTTAGATATAAACTTCTATATATTGGTATTTTAATTTCTCCATTTGCAATTTCTTTGTAATCAATATCCATTCCTGTTACTAATTTGTCTAGAAACTCAATTTCTTTATTATTTTCTATATTTATAAAGCTTCCATCTTTTAATCTATAATATTTCTTTTTTAAGGAATATCTTTCCATTATGTTTTTTAATTCTTGTTTGTCAATTTCTAGTTGTTTCAAATCAATTTCCAATAAATTATTATCAATCTTGACACCTAATCCACCTATTTTAGGATGTCTAATTTGCTTGTTTTTAAAATTATCTGTAACAAGAATTTCAAATTGTTGCATATAATTATCAATTTCTTCTGTTAAAAATCGATATATATCATCATCATCTGGTAAGATAAATCTTAGATTATTTGTATCAAACATGAATCCTGTTCTTTTAAACACATTTAATGCTTTTGTTTCTTTTATAATGTTTCTTGGAAAATCTACTTTTGCTTTTTCATCTAATGGATTCAACTCATTTTCTCCATATAAAAATTTCACATCTGCTACTAAGTAGTCATTTTTATCAAAATCTAAAAATACCTTTATAACTAATTCTTCTGGTTGATATTTTTTTATTTCTTCCTTTGATAGATTCTCGATTTTTATGGCATCTTTTACTTTCGGTTTTATAATAGAGAAAAATTGTTGTAAATCATCTTTTCCAAATTCAAGTTCTGTTATATAGTTCTTCCTAAATGTTTCTAATAGTTTTAAATTACAATTCTCAAATTCTTTTGAACATTGATATAATTTCTGATTATCTAAAACGTACTTATGCTCTTTTCCTTGTAAAATATTAATATCAAAAATTTCTATATTAGGAGAAATAGCATATTTATCTTCATCTATTTTTTTTAATGTGAATTGAATATTTGGTTGTTCTTCTGTAAATTTAATTGATTGGTTTTTATAATTTCTTTGTAGTGCTACTTCCTTTGTCTTTAAAACTTCAAATAAGTCATCTATTCCACTGTTTCCAACGATAATACTACTCTCATTTAATGCTTTTCCATAATAACGATAATTGCTATTTGAGTTAGAATTTGCATATTTTATAAGCTCCGAATATTTTAATATAAACTCTAGCAATGGTCTACTTTCTTCTTCAAACATTTCTATTGTATGTGTAAATTGTAACTTATCCCCATATTTATAAAATTCCTTATTTAACATTCTTGTATAAAATTCTGCTAAATTTTTTATCTTATAAAATTTTTTTATACCTATTTTAAATTCAACTTTCATATCGCCAGAAAATTTGTCATAAATAATTTTTGGTTCTATTTTTATTGTTCCTCTGTTTTTTAGTTCTACTTCTTTTTCTCCTTGAATAGAGTCTATTTCTTCGTTATAAAATGTGTGTATGATTTTTTTAAAATTTCTATATTGCATATTTTCATTTTTATCTATCATCATCATATCTCCTCGACGTATTATTATACTGCATTTTCACCAAAAAATCAATGATTCCATAGCAATTAAAAAAATAATTGTAATTATTCGTTACAATTCACAGTCATATTTAAAATAGTAGAATAGCTAAAGAGTTATAATATAAATAAGCTGTGAATTGTAACAATTATTCAAAGGTACAAAATGTTAAAAGAAATATATAAATAACTAGAAATTAGCTAATACTATTTTCTAGTTATTTTCTTATTTTATATTTTATTGAACATTTCTATTTCAATTCCATTAAATCAATTAACACTAATTTCACTTGTGCTATATCATTAATAGTAATTCCATTATCAGCATCAACATCTCCTGCTTTTAAACTATCTCCAGTTAATAGTTCATATTCTATAAGATGTAATTTTAATTTTCCAAGGTCATTTAATGTAATCTCCCCATCACAATCAACATCTCCTGTTACTACAAGTTTAAATTCTAAAGTTTTTCCTACTTTTAATGTCATACCTGTTGCAATAATACTATCATCTTGTAAAGCATTTCCATTTTTATCAAAGAATTTCATTTCTTGCTTAGTTGTAACATTTTTCTTGAATTGTTGAACTGTTGTTTTTGGTAAAATTCTTGAAATATGTGTTTTGTCTATTGTATACACTTCTGAAGTAATTCCTTCTGGTTCTTCTGGTGTTGGTGGTGTTGGTGGTGTTGGCTCTTCTGGAATTTTCACATCAATATCCATTTGTGCATCATTTACTACAATTTTACCATTTCCTCCACTTGCTGAAATATTTTTTACTTTTATTGTTGTTTGCTTTTCTTCATTTATTGTATCTTTTACTTTGAATTTTAATGTAAATACTTCTCCGCCTTCTGTAATAAATTTGTCATTATCCGTTATAAATTTGAAGTTTTTATCATTATAAGCGTCTAAATCCCATCCGTTTTTTCCTGTGGCAAAACCTTCTTCAGGTGAGATCATTTCTAAAATATCCGCATTATATTCTAATTGTCCAGCTAAAGAAATTAGTCCGTTTTGGATGTTTTTAAAATTATTTATACTAAAGCTTACTTCAAATTCTTTTCCTGGGTTTATTTCTTCTGATGATATTACTTTTGTTAAAGTCGCAGTAAATCCTGAATCTGTAACAGTTACTTTGCACACATTACTTGTGGCTTCAGCACTTGTTGTTTCTACAGATGTTGTAACTTTTAAAGTATAATCACCATTGTCATTTTCTGTTGTATTATCTATTTTTAATATTCTTTCTGTTTTTCCGCTTAATGCAACTCCGTCTTTATACCATTGATAAGTATTTATACCTTCTGATTGTATTTTTGGTTCGATAATTAATGTATTATTTTTTACTACATTATATGTTTCAGGCATATTTATTATTGCTGGTTCAGCTTGTGGTTGAACAGCTACTTCTTCTCTTTGTGCTTCTTTTTCAGCTACTGTTTTTGCTACAAAATTAGCTTCAACTATATTGTTTTTATTTGTTATATCATTATAATTTACTACTAATTGCATATTATCTTTATTTGTTACTTCTTTTTGTACTCCTCCAACTGTTACTGTTTCGATTTCGTATCCTTCATTTGGTACAATATCAAGTGTTTTTGTTTGATTTTCTGAAAGTGTTACAATATTTCCTTCTTCTCTATTTGCACCATTAATTTGTCCATTTTCTGAAGTTGATACTATTACTGATTTATTTGCATTTTGTGTTCCATCATTTTCAACTACTGCAATAGCAAATGGGCTAAATGAATCGCAAGTTACAATTAATCCATATTGTGTAACTACACAAGGAATTTCTTCAACTTCTATTACTTCTCCTGCATTATTTCTCTTAAAGTGATATGCTTTAAATGTAACTCCTGCATCATCTGGTCCATATCCTGCTGGAAATCCTAATGATAATCTTAATCTATGTCCTGTTTTTACAACATATTTTTTACATACATTTAATGAAATGCTATAAGTTTCACTTTTTATTAATTGTTGGTCTCCTAGTTGATTTTCCATTAAGTTATTCATTGAGTTAGTTTCTGCTGTTGTTGTTTTTGTTGTTACAAGCGCAATTCTACTTTTTAGTTTATCTGATACTGGTGTTCCATCACTTGTTTGCCATCCATTCATTGAAAGGTCTTGACCTTCAATAAGTGTTGGTCTTGCAAATACTTCCCAATTTTTTGCTTTATTCATACGATAACTACATAATATACTATTTACTGCACCATAAGATATTTCCATTGGTGCCTTTCCACTGTTTTTACCAACTAATCCTGTAATGTATATATGATATGATGCACCATCATCAGCATACATTTGACTAAATTTCAAATCAAATGTTATTCTATTCTTTCCATCAAACTTAAAGTTTGTTATTTGAGACTTTTCTGCACCTGTTGCACCTGTTGATTCCATTCTAAATCCTGCTTCAGTTGCACCTTCTGCTAATACTAAGTTATCATCATATGTAACATCAATATGATATGTAGGACCTACTGTAAGACTTGCTGTTGCTGCTGGTGTTTGTGTTTTTATATATGGTTTTCCTTTATATGTTCCACTTGGATTATATAGTTTTCCTGATTGTGCTACAAAGTCAGAACCATTACCTTGATATGCTAAATATAAAGGATTATTTTTATAATCTCCTGGTGCTAAAGTTGTTACTGCAAATTCAACATATTCTGAATTTGGGACAGTTAAATAAATATGATCGTCATAGTCTTTAAATCCTCCAGCATATACATCTGGTAAGAAATATGCCCATTTACTTTCATCCCATTCTTCATCTCCTGGTCTATAATAATATGATTTCATTATTATGTATTTACCTTCTTCTGCTGCTTTCTGGTATCCTTTATTATTATAACTTATATAATAGTCTCCTGCTTTATATTCTTCTGCTTCTGTTCCATCTTGTTTATATTTTACTAATAATCCATCTATATTTACAACTGAATCTATACCATAATCCTCACTATATAATTCTGGATATTTAAATTGATAGTTTCCAGCTGCTTCTACTGTTTCAATTGGAGTATGTTCTTTTTGCATAGTTTCTGCTCCAACTAAACAATATCTTGTATTTTCAAACCCTTCAACTATATCGCTTCCTGGTTCTCTATCTCCATCATCATTAATGATATGGTTGCGTAAAAATGGGTCATCTAATGTAACATCTACTGCATACCAAACTTTTTCAGTTGCTCTTGTATATGTTTGTTTATCTATTTCTACATATGTCCACATATGAGGAACTGCTGCTGAACCTTCATTTTGATGAACTCCTTGTACAAGTATACAATTAATTCCTACTTTGTCTAATATTGTTTTAAATGCTCTTGCATATCCTTCACATACAGCTTGTTTTTTTACAAGTGCTCCATAAGGTGTACTTATAAAACTTTCATTTCCTGGTGTACAATCACTTTCTAATCTGTAAGATGTACTATGCGTTATTTGATTATGTACATATTTAGTTTTTTCTACTTGAAGATTTTTTCCTTCTTCTTGTTTTATTGCATTTGCTCCTTGAGCAATTTCATTTACTCTGTTATTAAATTCTTCTACTGCTGCTTGTACTTCTGATTGGCTCGTAAATCCTTCTATATAATAGTTTTTGTATCTACCTGAACCAATATACGCATGATATTTATTTTCTTTGTCTTGTGTTACTCTAAGTGATAGAGTTTGAAAATTCACATAAAAAACTTCTGGATAATCTGCATAAAATGCATATCTTGCTGCATCCATAGCTGTAGTTAATTCTATATTTCCTTTTGAATGTTTTTCAAGTTGTTCTTGTGTAAGATATTTATTATCTTTCGCAATATCATAATCTTGTGTTCCTGTTTGCAATATTCCTTGAATATACATATCATATATTCCATTATATATATCTTTTGCTACATCATTAAGTTGTTGATAATGGTATTTTGTGTTATTTTGGTTTTCTGTATCTTCTGCATATACAAAATTATTGAATTGAATAAAACTTAATTGTGATATTAAAAGTGCTAATAATAACACTCCTGCTAATATTTTTTTCATAAAATTTCTCCTCTCATTTATTTGTGTTTAATGTCACATAATTTATTGTAACATAATTTGCATACTGTGTAAATATTTTCCGTACTCTTTCTGCATTTTTTGTTACTGGATAATGGCTTATCATATTAATATTAAAGGAAATGTTAGTATATAAATATTTATGTAGTATCGAATGTAACTGAAATATGTTTAGGAATTCTTATAAAATATAATGAGGGATGTTCACGTCGAACGTTAGTGAGGACTAAGTGAAAGCGGCTCATTATATTTTATTAGAATTCCTTAATATATGTAAGGCAATCGAGATACACATAAATATTTATATACTAACATTTCTTTATATTCTTATTGTAAAAACCATTATCCAGTAACCATTTTTTAGTAATTATTATTTACTTTTTATAGCGAGTAGATAACTACAAAAGCACTTGACATATTATATAAATTAATATATCAAGTGCTTTTATTTTATATATTCACACTATTTATTTAAATCTTTATTAAGTCTCTTCATTTTTATAAAGAATATTACTGCAACTATTGCAATTATTACTACTGGTATTATGGCTATCGCACCTAAGCTTCCAGCTTTTGGTAAGCTTCCGCTCTTTACGGCATTTTTATTTGAATTTTTAATTGTATTCTTGCTTGTATTAGCTGTTGTATTTGCTTTAGTATTTACATTTGAACTTGAGTTTGTACCTGGAGTTGTTGTATTCGTTCCTGTACTTGTATTTGATCCTGGAGTTGTTGTTTGGTTTTTGTTTGGATCATCTGTTCCTGGTTGTGGATTAGGATTTACTGTTCCTTCTTTTATTGTAATATTTTTATAAGTAGTAGCAATTTTTGCTGGTGTAGTTCCATCTGCAACTGTAATGTCTTTTAATGTTATTGCAAGATTTTGTTTACTTTGTTCTTTTACTTTAAATGTAATTGTAAATACAGTTTCATTATTTTTTCCTAATCCGTTTCTAGTAATTGCTATTTTTCCATTTGCTTCGTTATAAGATGCTCCTGAAGATGGTGTTTCCCAACCATTTTTTCCTTCCATTTTTACTAGTGTTAAACTATTTTTATCATAGTCTAATGTTGCTCCTAATGAGATAATTCCTCTATCTGATTGTATATTAGCTATATTTACATCAACTGTAAATTGCTCATTTTTACTATATTCTGATTTTGCTGTTTGTACACTTACATTACAACTAAGTGCGGCATATACATTCCCCATAATACAAATTGCCATTAATAATACTAAACTTAATTTAAATATCTTTTTCATAACTCTCTCCTTTTTACCTTAGTTTATTTTTATTAAGTTACCTAGTGATAACTTAATTTGTGATTGAACTCTGTTTTTATTATAACATAAAATAGGAGTCTTGTAAATTTTTTTATACAAATTTTTTTAATTTTTTTAAATTTTTTTAGTTTTTTCGCCTAAACCATAATATTTTGCTATAAGTTCGTCTAATTCTACACTTAACTTATACGTTATTGCGTAATCTTCTTGATTTTCTATACTTTTATTTAATTTATCTCTTAATTTACAAATATCGTCATTTAACATAGTACTCTCTCTCCTTTTTAATTTGTCTTCTTTTGTATATTTATAAGTTATCATATGAATAGTCTCAAGTCAAGTATTTTCAATGGTTTTTCCAAACTTTCGTAAGACAGTTTTTTATTTTTTTCGACTATTTACGACAATAAAAAACGGTATCTATTTTTTTATATAAATAACACCGTTTTTATGACATTTTTTTATTCTCCACTTTTATACAAATTTCTTTAATTTTTCACAATAGAAAGCACCATTTTTTCCTCTTTAAATACATCATTTAACATTTGATGCAAATATTCTACATTAAGTCCTTCTATTTCTTCTAAATAATCAAAACTACTTATTCCTTTAAAATAGTCTGATAAAAACATTTTTGACATATCTACTATATCATCATAATCCCTGATATATCCACCATAAATCATTTTTTTCATTCTATTAAAATCATCATTGTTAATTCCCTCTGTTTTTAATTTCTTTATTTCTTTTTGTAATTCATTATAGACTTTTTCTGGCTTCTCTGCTTGTCCTGTAATTAAAATATGTGCATATGTTTTTCCAAATTCGTAATCTGCACTTGGAGCAAAAGATATAATTCCTTCGTCGTATAACTTTTTATACAAATTAGAACTTCTTCCTATTAATATGTTTAATAAAATTTGAATTGCGATGTGTTTTTTTACTACTTCACTTTTATTTTCTAAAGAACATTCATTAACTTTGTCTTTAATTCCTATTGTGTACATAGGCCTACTTACTTCTAGTTTTTCTTCTATTTTCTCTTGAACAATATCCTCTGGTTCTTCTGGATATATTCGTTTTATTTTTCCATTTGATTTTTTGTCAATTAATCTTTTTTGTACTTCTTTTATCATTTCTTCTGGTTTAAAATCTCCACTTACTACTAATAGCATATTAGATGGATTATAAAAAGTATTGTAGCATTTATACAATATGTCTTTATCAATCTTACTAATTGTTTCTTGTGTTCCAGTAATATCTATTTTTATTGGGTTATTATGATACATCGCTTTCATAGCATTTAGATATACTCTCCAGTCTGGATAATCATCATACATCATTATTTCTTGGCCAATAATGCCCTTTTCTTTTTCAACATTTTCATCTGTGAAATATGGATGCTGTACATAATCCATCAATTCATCCATTGCTTCATAAAAATTGTCTGTACATTCAAATAAATATGCTGTATGGTCATTTGTTGTATAAGCATTTGCATCTACTCCTAATGCTGTTAAAGTATCTAAGCTATTTGTTCCATTTTCTTGTTCAAATAATTTGTGCTCTAAAAAATGAGCAACACCATTTGGCACAGTTATTTCTTTATCTTCACCTGGAACAACGAAAACACTATCATTTGAACCATAGTTTGTTCCCCATATCATATACTTTTTTTCTATTCCTTCTTTAGGAACAATCATAACTGTTAAACCATTGTCTAACTTTTCTATATATACTTTTTCTTTTACCTTTAAATTTTCTATAATTTGCATATTAATTCCTTTCTGCTACAGTTCGATTACAATTACTTTAAATAGCGCGAAGAAGTTTATATTTCAATATTTTGAAGTGAAATTGTGGGGACCGTTCAAAAATCCTCAAAAGTTCTATGAACTTTTGTTAGGATTTTTAGAATGGGGATAACGGAAAAATATTTAAATATAAACTTATGGGAGCGAGTAAATAATTTTTTGTTGAACTGTACACCTTTAATCTTTTAAAAAATAGATTGTATTAATACTAACTTTATTAGCAATATCTATAATGTTTTCTTTTGTTATTTTATTAACTTTTTCAATATATTCATCAATTGATACCTCTTCTTGTGATAATTCTTGAGAAAAATAATAACTTATTTGTGTATCTTGCTCGTCTTTAATCGTTTTGATTGTAGCTATAATCCCTTTTTTTACATTATCAATTTCTTGTTCTGTAAAATCTCCTTTTTTCATATTGTCAATTTGTTCTCTTATTAATTCTAAAGCTTTTTCATAATTTTCAATATCAATTCCACAATTTATAAATATATTTCCTTTATGTCGTAAATAACTTGAACTTGCAACATATGCTAGGTTTGCTTTTTCTCTTACGTTTTGGAATAACTTTGAGTTTGCTGTTCCGCCTAATATGCTATTATATAATAATGTATCATATCGTAAAGCTGCATTTTCAAGATTAACATCTAATCCTAAAATTAATTTTCCTTGTGATACATTCATTGATTCTGTAATAACATTTTCTTCTTTATTCTGCTGTTTTTCTGTGATTTTTGGTATATTATATTTTGGTTCTCTTTCTTTTAGTTTCTCTATACTTTCATTTAATTTAACAAAATCTATAATTTGTTCATCAATAATTCCAGATACGAATATATCAATTTTACAATTATTAATTAGTTCTTGATAATATTGATATAAATTTTTACCATCTATTTTTTTTAAATCTTCTATATATCCAAATTTATATAATCCATATGGCTCGTCTTTGTACATTTCTTCAATACATCTATCTACTGCATATCTTGCTTTATTATCTATTTTACCTTCAATTCTATTCTTTATATTGTTTTTTTCTTGTTCAACATACTCTTCTTTAAAGCCATCATTTTCAATATATGGATTAAAAATAATTTCTAATATTCTTTCTAACGAATTTTTTAAGATATCTTCACTGTTTCTTGGTAAAAAATTGTCATTTATAGTTTCAATATAAAACTTAAGTACTTGATTATCTGCCATTTTGTCTAGTCCACAGTCAAAACTTGCTCCATACATATCTTCCATTTGCTTACTAATTTCTTCTTGTGAAGTCATATTTTTGCTTCCTCTTCTTAAGATAGTTGAAATTAGTGCATTTTTAGTTACATTTTCTCTGTTTAATTCTGTTGTCAAAAATATTGCTATTAAATTTGTTTTGAATTTGTCTGTTTTTATCATATGCAAATTAATACCTTTTTTTATTTCTTTTTTAATATTATTCATTATTCCCTCCAATCGAATTTGTTGCAATTCACAATTCTATTTAAGATAGTAAAGAATTATAATATATTATAATGCTTTATCTAATATAAATAAAATTTGAATTGTAATATCTATTTACTTTCTATTATTAACAATTATTTCATTTTTTATTAAAAAACCAGAATCAAGATTTTGTACGCAGTGCAAACTGCTACAAAATCTAACTTCTGCCATATTTATCTTCTATGGAAAGTTATCATACCATGATAACTTTCCTAGAATATAAAAAACATAAAGATTGGAAGTACTAAGCTACTTTATATCTTAGTTCCCCCAATCTTTTCTTTTTTAAAATTTTCTTTTTCTAGCTGCTTCTGATTTTTTCTTTCTCTTTACGCTAGGTTTTTCATAGTGTTCTCTTTTGCGAACTTCTTGCAATACCCCATTTCTTGCGCATTGTCTTTTAAATCTTTTTAAAGCATCTTCTATATTTCCATTATTAACTTTTATCTCTGACATCTATATTCCCCTCCTTCCGGCCCATACGAACTGTATGTGGAATAACTTCTATAACGTTTATATTATACATTAAAGGTTTTTACTTGTCAATAGGTAAAAATCAATCATTTAAAATTCGAATAATACTGCCTTTTTGCCTTCAATTGATTTTTTTACGTCAATAATTCTTTGATTGCTTGAACCTCTGAATCGTAATTTAATATCTTTATTTTCTTCTTCAAATTTACCATCGACAATTACATCAATATATGATAAAAGCTCAGGTGTTTCTTCCCATTTATTGCACATATCACCCATAACATCCTTATCAAATGTATATCCTGTATAACACCAAATATTTTTATCTGGTAATTTTTCTTTAACTTTTCTAAGTAAAGGTAATAATCCTTGCTGATTAATATGTTCTAATGGTTCTCCTCCTAATAATGTTAATCCTGATACATATGGATGGTCTAATTCTTTTATTATTTTGTCAATTTCCTTTTCAGTAAATTCCTCTCCATAATTAAAATTCCACGCTTCAGGATTAAAGCAATTTTTACAGTGATGATTACATCCACTTACAAATACTGATACTCTTACTCCTAATCCATTTGCTATATCTGCTTTTTTTATATCTGCATAATGCATTTTTATCTACATCCTTTCCTTTATATCTTAGTTTATTTATTATAACTATTAATTAAACATCCAACTAAATAGTGGGTTTTCGAATATAAGCTCTCTCATCCAACCATTAGTGAATGGAATAAACCATAAAATAATTCCTAATATTATAAGTATTGCTATTGTCAATAATATTGCATACATATCTATTTTTGTTAAATCCTTAAAACTTATTTTTTTTGGCTTATTTTTAAAGATTTCTTTTACTAACGCTACTGCTCCTCCAAATGTTCCTATTTGATGTGTTTGTTCCTTTTGATTATTTTGTTTTATCTGCTCTCTTTGTTGCCTTGGTGACGTTTGTGCTCTTTGTCTTCTCATATTCTGATTGTTTCTATTAATTCTTTCTTGCATAGACTCTTGTTCTTTTACATATTCTTCTACTTGTTCTCTTTTTAATTCTGCATCATATTGTTCTTTTAAAAATTCATCTGAAAGAATTCTGTATGCTTCATTAATATCTCGTGTTCTTTTTTCTGCATATTGCTTTTTTTCTCCTACATATAAATCTGGATGATATTTTTTTATTAGTACTCTATATGCTTTTTCTATTACTTCTATAGAAGCGTGCTCATTTACTTCTAATATTTCATAATAATTTTTCATATGCATTACTCCTTTTTGAATTCTTTCTCTTTTGATTTTTCATTCATATTTTATACTAAAAAAATAAAAATATCAATAAGTTTATTATGAGATTTAAAATTTAATAAATTGTAATTTTGCAGTTATTTTTTCCCTTTATTAGTTTATCTGTTGTCAATTTCTTTTGCCAATCTGCTCTTTTTTAATGTTCCATTTTTAATATGTCTTAGCAAAATCATTGGATTATAGCTATAAGATAACCTTATTTTATAATAATTTATCCATTCTATTATGGCAAATATCCAGATGAACATAGCAAAAATCGTTATAACTGTATTGTGGCTATTAATCAATATTACTGGTAATTCTATACAAATCAAAAAAACATCTATTATTTTCAAAAAGCTATACATCTTTCGAGTATACCCTTCTGCAAATTTTGGTATTGATAATCTTTTTAATACAATCCACCAATAAATAGAACCTTGAATAAGAATGAAACTTAATATAATTAATGGATATATTATTGAGAGTATCATCGAAATATTTGTAAGCCATTCTTTTATTACAAAAAAGCATAACCAAAACGATATAATAGAAGCTAATTCTCCTGTCCATAATTTTGTCAGCTCCTTCTTTAATTTTTCCATAACATTCTCCTTACTAAAAGTTCTAGCATATATATTATCTAATAGACTATTTCAATTACAAAATAAACTTTATTTTTTTCTTATACATCTTTTTCCCCTTAAATTTACTAAATTATAATTTCTCGAGATGATTATAACATAAAAGATAGATAATTTTCAAACTATTATCTATCTTTCATTTATAATTTATTCTTCTCCAAATATAGCCTCAAATTCTTCTGCTTCGATTTTCTCTTTTTCTAAAAGAATTCCTGCTACTTGGTGTAACTTATCTACATTATCAGATAAAATTTGTTTTGCTCTATTATATCCTGTATCAATAATTCTCTTTGTTTCTTCATCTATAATTCCTGCTGTTTCTTCAGAATATTCTTTGCTTTGAGCAAAATCTCTTCCTAAAAATACCTCTTCTTGACTAGAACCTAGCATTAATGCTCCAATTCTATCACTCATACCATATTTAGTAACCATACTTCTTGCTATTTTTGTTGCTCTTTCAATATCATTACTTGCACCTGTTGAAATATCATTTAATATAAGAGCTTCTGCCACTCTACCACCTAATAGAGATACAATATTTTCTTCCATTTCTGTTTTTGACATAAATGATTTATCTTCTGTTGGTCTATACATTGTATATCCTCCAGCCATACCTCTTGGTACTATTGATATTTGATGAACTGGATCTTGTGTTTCTAAGTAATGACTTACTACAGCATGACCTGCTTCGTGATATGCTACTAATCTGTTTTCTTTTTCGCTTCTTACTCTAGTTTTCTTTTCAGGTCCCATCGTTACCTTAACCATAGCATCTTCTATTTCTTTCATTCCAATTTCATTTAAGTTTCTTCTTGCTGCTAAAAGTGCTGCTTCATTTAATACATTTTCTAGGTCTGCTCCTGC
>CANPDB010000018.1 GCA_947572725.1 uncultured Clostridium sp.
TTCTGTTATATGCTGTAATAGGTGCACCCATTCTTTCAGGTCCATATTCAGGAAAACCTTGAATGTATTTACCTGTATTGAATGCTGCATCTGCAAGTAAAAGTGAAGCTGTTTTAGCACCTTGACCACCTCTACCATGCCATCTAATTTCTATTAAGTTATCCATGTATAAATAGCCTCCTTTATTTAAATTTTATGGTTTTAGTATATGCCTAATTACAAGTGATGTCAAGAGAAAAATGTCAATCGATAAAAATAAAGTTACTAGTTAGAATTTGCTAATATATGTAAGACAACCGCAATACTAAATAAATATTTATATATAGGTCTTTTATATAAAATATTTTCAAACTATTGTGTTGTAATAAAATAAATATAACAGTTTAAGATTTAAAATATGATATAATATATAATATAAATTAAAATAGTAAAATAAAAAGGTAGAAGAAAATGGAAATAAAGTTAAAATCAAAAATGAATATATTAAAAAATATAGATACAGATAATTCAAGATTTTTATATCGAATTTGTGTAGCATATAATGCATATATGGCAGAAATGCAAGAGAAAAAAGAAAATATAAACATTGAGATAAGTAATAGGGTAACTGATATCAATAATAAAATTATAAATTTAGATGATATATGGAGTGAACCATATTTTAATACTAAAATGAAGATGAATATAGAGAGAATGGTTCAAGAGATATTAAATACGAATGATAAGGAATTTTTAAACAATAAGGATATTTGTAAAAGTATAATATATAGAAAAGGTGAATATAAAGAAATAAAAAAAGAAAGCAATAAAATAGATATTGTAGAGTTAGTAAAAATATTAGACAAAAAGCAAATAAAAGAGATAAAAATTATTGCTAAGAGCATATCTGATGAAAATATTTTTAAGTATGAGGAACTATCAAAGGCAATTGAAATTATCAATATAAATGATATAAAACAAAGAAATGAGATAATTTATGATTATATATATAATTATTTAAAAAAGGATTTTATTGCGAATGATTATTGTGATTTTAGAAACGATAAATGTGTTGCTCAAAGACATTTTAATTTATATCCGATTTCTAGAAAGGATGGTTGCTGTTTTACACAAATTAGGAAATGTCCTCATTTAGAAAAAGGAAAATGTGATATAGAATGTATAGCATGTAGATTATTTTCATGTCCATATTTAACTAAAAGAGGTATTGGTTATTGGGCAAACGAATTTGTATTACTAAATGCTTTTTTAAATAAGAAACAGAGAAAACATTTAATTTTTGATTTTTACCAACCTAAAGAAACAATTTTATCCAAAATATAAAATGTTACAAGACAATGGTTTATACAATAAGAACATAAAGAAATGTTAGTATGATAAGCCATTATCCAGTAACTATAAAATAAACAAGGTTATCAATTACACTTTACAAATAATAAATTTTTGATATAATAATGACATTAAAAATAGAAAGGGGATTTTCGTTATGAAAAAAAATGTAAAAATTATAATAATAGCAGGAGTTATTATTTTAGCAATTGCCTTAGTAGGAGGATATTTCTTTATTAATGATATGAAACAAAAAGAAAAACTAGTAGATGAACTTTCACAAATAGAAGAAATGACTAAATCAGGTGAATTTGACATGGAAAAACTAAATGAAAAAACAAGTAATATCGTAACTACAGGAAAATATGCAAAAGTAGAAAAAGCAGCAAAGAATTATGCTTCAGATGTTTTTAATAAAGCAAATGAAATTAAAACTGTATTAGAAGATGAAAAAATGGCACAATTATTAACAGCTAGTAATTATAAAACAGATGGACCTGAATTTGTTGAGACAAAAAAATACTTAAGTGAAACAAAAGAAAAATTACAAAACTTTAAAACAGAAATGTTTGGTTATTTAGAAGAAGGAAAAATCAGTTCTTATATAGAAGCAGAAACAACAGATTCATATTCTATTGAATTGTATAAAGAGCTATTAAAAGAAGACATAGAAATGCCAGAATCAGAAAGAAAAGAAATGGAACAAGCTATTGATAAAGTAGCATCTATGTTAGATATAGCAGAAGAAATAATAAATTTCCTAGTTGAAAATAAAGGTCAATGGCAAGTACAAGGAGAACAAATTGTATTTAACAGCAATAGTTTAGTACAAAAATATAATGGTTTCCTTACTAAATTAAGAATATTATAATAAAAATCAGGAATAATTTATAAAGGAGTAATCATGAAAGATACAGTAATAACAGATTCTATTTTTTATATTGGAGTAGATGATAAGGAAATAAGATTATTTGAAAGCCAATATAATGTACCAAATGGAATATCATACAATTCATACTTAATTAAAGATGAAAAAAATGTAGTAATGGACACAGTAGATAGAAGAGCAACAAGTACATGGTTAGAAAATTTAGAAAAAGAGTTAAATGGAGAAACAATAGATTACTTAGTTGTTTCACATTTAGAACCAGACCATGCCTATAATATAGGATTACTTACAGAAAAATATCCTAATATGAAATTAATAGGAAACGCCATTACATTTAATATGTTACCAAATTTTTTTGATATAAATTTAACAGAAAGAACAGTAGTAGTAAAAGAGGGAGACACAATAAATATTGGAAAACATACACTACAATTTTTTATGGCACCAATGGTTCATTGGCCAGAAGTAATGGTAACTTATGAACAAACTGAAAAAATATTATTTTCAGCAGATGGATTTGGAAAATTCGGTACATTAGATACAGATGAAGATTGGGATTGCGAAGCTCGTAGATATTATTTTGGAATTGTAGGAAAATATGGAGCACAAGTGCAAGCTTTATTAAAAAAAGCAGGAACATTAGACATTAAAAAGATTTGTCCTTTACATGGACCAATATTAAGTGAAAACTTAGGACATTACATTACAAAGTATGATATATGGAGTAGTTATAAACCAGAAAGTGAAGGGGTATTTATAGCATGTGCTTCAATTCATGGAAATACCTATAAAGTTGCAGAAAAATTAGTAGAAATTTTAAATGCAAAAGGTGCAAAAAAAGTTGTACTAACAGATTTAGCAAGAGAGGACTGGGCAGAAGCAATAGAAGATGCATTTAGATATGAAAAAGTAATATTAGCAGCGGCAAGTTATAATGCAGGTGTATTTACACCAATGGAACAATTTTTATATCATTTAAAAGAAAGAAATTATCAAAACAGAAAAATAGGAATTGTACAAAATGGATCTTGGGCACCATCAGCAGAAAAAGCAATGAAAGAAATATTAAAAGATATGAAAAATATTCAAATAGTAGACAAAACAGTTACAATAAAATCAACAATGAAGGATATAGATATTGCAGAGTTAGAAGAATTAGCAGATAAAATAATGGAATAAATTAAATACAAACATGATGATATTTTAAAATAATTTATAAAAATAGAATGTGTAATTAGTATTTAATAAAAATGTAGGAGGTGAATGTAATGAAATATAAATGTACAGTATGTGGATATGTTTATGATGAAGAAAAAGAAGGAGTTAAATTTGCAGATTTACCAGAAGATTGGACATGTCCTTTATGTGGAGTAGGTAAGGAATTATTTGAACAAGTTGATGAATAAAAGTTGCTATTTAGAATGATTTAGTTTAAATAGTAAGAAGTAGAATATAAAAAATCCTGAGAATTGTAAATTCAATTTCAGGATTTTTTGGTATTGTTTTTATAATAATTTTAATCTTCTTCATTGTCCTCTTTTTCTTCTTGTTCTTCTTTTTTCTTTTCTTTTGGAACAACAATGTTTTTAGGTTTTTGTTTAGAAGATTTTGGAGTACCAGCGTTTAAGTGCTCATACACTGGTGATATTTCTAAATTAGTTCCGTCTCCAGAAACTACTTCTAAGTTTTTCTTATCTTCCATAGAGATACCTCCATTATTTAGTATAAGGTTATATTAGCACATTAAAAATAAAAGTGCAAGAAAAATAGAAAAATATTGACAGATTTTTTATTTCATGACATAATATACACATTGAAATTAATATATTTTGAGCGATTTAAGGAAGGAAAAAATATGGGGAATAATAATGCAAAAGCAATAATAGAAGCAATACTTTTTGCAGCAGGAAGACCAGTAGAAAAGAAAGACTTAATTCTAAGTTTAGAAATGTCAATAGAAGAGATTAATGGCATAATTACAATTATGCAAAGAGAATATGAAGAACAAAATAGGGGAATTCAAATAATTCAAGTAGAGGATTCATATCAACTATGCACAAAAAAAGAGCTATATGAATATATATACCCAGTGTTAGATAAAAGAAATAAACCAAAACTATCAAATGCAGCACTAGAAACATTAGCAATAATTGCATATAATCCAAGAATAACAAGAGCAGAAATAGAAGCAATAAGAGGTGTTTCGGCAGATGGATGTGTTTATAAACTATTAGAATATGGATTAATACAAGAAGCAGGAAAAGTAGATGAACTTCCAGGAAAACCAATGTCATACCAAACAACACAAGAATTTTTAAAAATGTTTGGATATACATCTCTAAAAGATTTGCCAGAATTACCTAAATATAGATTAGACGAAAATAGACAAATTGTAATAGATGAATTAGTAGAAGATAAAGCTAATGAAAAAGATAAAGAAATAGGAGAAAATAATATTAATAAAGAAGAAAGCATTCAAATTGAAGAAAACAATTCAAATATTGAGATTTTAGAAGAAACTAAACAAATTGAAACAGAAATAGAGTAAAATAAAAAGGAAAGAAGGATTTTTATGAAACTATCACAAACAGGAATGAGTACAGTAAAACTAAACAATATAGACGAAATGTATCCAGGACAAAGCATTTTATTAAAAACAGGTCAATTAGTACAATATGGAGCAGGATTATTTGGGTATAATACAGTTCCATTACTAGTTAGAAGAAACATAGAAAAAATAATTACAGAAACATTAAATAAATATGGCTGTATAGAAGTATTATTACCAACACTACAACCAGATACAATATGGAAAAACTCAGGAAGATACGATCACTATGTAAATGATGGTACGATGCTAATAACAGAATCTAATAAAGGAACATTTTGTTTAGCTCCAACAGGAGAAGAAGCAATTTTAGAATTTGCAAGAGAGAAACTAAAATCATATAAAAATTTGCCAGTAACATATTATCAAATTGGAGAAAAGTTTAGAAATGAGATTCGTACAAGAGGATATTTACTAAGAGGAAAGGCATTTCCAATGTTAGATGCATATAGTTTTGATGTAGATGAAAAAGGAATGGAAAAATCATATGAAAATGCAAGAAAAGCATTTTTAGAAATCTTTGAAAAAATAGGAATGCCAGTTATTCCAATTGTCGCAGATAATGGAGCAATGGGAGGAAAAAAATCAGAAGAATTTATGCTTATATCTGAGCAAGGTGAAGACAAGATTTTATATGATGAAGAAACAGGAATAGGACTAAATACTGAAATATTAGAAAGAGAAGATTATAAAGAATACTTAGAAAAAGAATATGGAATTACAGACATTTCTAAATTTAAAGAAATTAGAACAATGGAACTTGGTCACATATTCCAATTAGGAACAAGATATTCTGAAATGATGAAAGGAACCTACATAAGCCAAGAAGGAAAAGAAGAATTATATTACATGGGATGTTATGGAATTGGAGTAAGCAGAACATTAGCAGCACTATATGAGCAATGTATTGTAAACTTTCCTAAATGGGGACCATGTGGATTTGTACTACCTGAATCAGTTGCACCGTATAAAATTCAAATTGTTCCAAAGATGGAAGATGAAGAAAAGCTAGAACTAGCAAATAAGCTATATGAAAAATTAAATGAAAAAGGAATACCAGCTATCTTAGATGATAGAGAAAATATGCAAATTGGTGCAAAAATTAAAGATTGTAAGGTTCTTGGAACACCATATATGATTGTTTTAGGGGATAAAACAGAAGGCAATAATTTAGAATTAGAGAACAATAAAACAGGTGATAAAGATATATTAACTATAGAACAGTTAATTAGAAAATTTATTAGATAAAATGTAATAAACTTTAGAAATAATAGTTGTTAGAGCTGAGTAGTAATAGAAAATAAGTTTATTAAATACAAAGGAGGAATTAAAGTGAGTACACAAAAGTCAAAATCAAAAAAAATAATTTTAGTAATCATAATGATTATAATTATAGCTACAATATCAGCAGGAGCTGTTTATATGTATATATCATACAGAAATAATTCAATAAACCAAGTAGAAGAGGCTAAAGGTGAGGCAAAAATAGCAAGCGACAAAAGAGAAGCATTATCAAAAGTGCAAGTTCAATTAATTGGAATAAATGATGAAGAAGGAAATATCAATCTAAACAAGTTAAATGAAAATCTATCAAAAATAGATGGAATAGAAAATAGAGATAATATAAACGAATTACCAGCAATAATAATGGTTGATGGATATAAAATAAAGATAGATGAAAATTTAGAAGTTACATTAATTAGTGAAGAAGAAAATAGTGTAACTTTACAAATAGGAGTAGGTGAAATCGCTAAAGAAAATAGTACAATTAATGGATTAGAAAAAGGATATAACAATCCAATAATTCCTAAAGGATTTAAAGCTATTGATACACAAACAGCAATATGGACAGATACAAATGGATATAAAAATGGCTTAGTAATAGAAGATGCCACAGGAGACAAGACAACAAATGGAAGTCAATTTGTATGGATACCAGTAAAAAATTATGAAGACTTTCATTTAATAGAAGGTTATACTGACAATAATTTAGCAAAAATGTTAAGTGAAGGAGTAAATTCTTCAAGAGAAGCTGGAAGTGATAATAATGAATCTTTACCAGGAAAGCCTCATAAAACGAATAACATCATAGGAACAAATGAAAGTATGGAAATGTATAAAAGCGTAAAAGAGAATGGTGGATTTTATATTGCTAGATATGAAGCTGGAATTTTAGACGATACTAAGAAAAGTATACAAGATGGTAGTATAAAACCTGTATCTAAAAAACAAACAGTATGGAATTATATAGCTTGGGGAGGAGATACAAAAATAGAAGCAACAGATAATATGCAAGGAAATGATAACTCAGATGGGGCAGTTAAAGTTGCAAGAAGTATGTATAATAATCGTGTTTCAGGAAGTTCTAATAAAAATACTACTGTTAAAAGTACATTATGCTATGGTGTACAATGGGACGCAGTTATTAATTTTATAGATGAGAACTATGTAAAAGGAGAAGGAACAGGATTTATAAAAGATAGTACAGGAAAAGGAAATTATTCTAGTAAAGTAGAATTAACAGGTTCTAATGATAAATATATGGTAAATAATATATATGATTTAGCAGGAAATGTTAGAGAATGGACAATGGAAGCTTATCAAAGACAATATAGAGTAATGCGTGGAGGTAATTATAAAGGTATGGCTAAAATAGCTCCAGTTAGTTCTCGTTATATAAATGAACCATCAGAAAGTAGTAATGCTATTGGTTTTAGAGTGGCATTGTATTTATAGTAAAAATATGCCATTGGGGACGGGTCTTTTTGGCAACTTACTTAAAAAAATTTAATATCCTCAAGTTTTAAATAATAAATTTATGAAATGATGAATGCAATTGGAATTATAATACAAATTCTTAAATAAACAAATGGGAGAATCTCAAACTTGTATTTGAGAGGGGCCTATTTGTTTATTATAGAATTTTTTTATAATGTAATGCAGCCGAAGAATGAATAAATTTATTATTTAAAACTTGAAGATAAGTAAGTTGCCAAAAAGACCCGTCCCTAATGGCAACTTTTTTTGTTTAAATTCATATAAAGAAGTAAATACTATTAAAAAAGACAAAGAAGGTGTTAAATTGAAACTTGGAGTAGCGTTATCAGGTGGAGGAATCAGAGGAATTGCACATGCAGGAGCTTTAAAAGCATTAGAAGATAATAATATAAAAGTAGATATTATTGGAGGAACAAGTTCAGGCTCATTAGTTGCCTCACTTTATGCAATGGGATATTCACCTTACTATATTTACATATTGTTTAAGAGATATGCAAAAGATATTGCAGAAATAGAGTCTGTGCCCATTATATCAGGAATAGGTAATTTTATGTTTAATAAAAAAGTATCTATGGATGGATTCAAAACAGGAGAAGGAATAGAAAAAGCATATCAAAATGTAGCATTGAGAAAAGGAATAAAAAATATAGGAGATATTAGTAAAATGCCATTAGTAATTCCAGCAGTTGATGTTATAGATTCAAAAGAATATGTTTTTACAAACCAGGTTCCAGAAGATTGTGAGGATAAAAACGTCTATATTACTGATATACCAATAGGAAAAGCTGTAAGAGCAAGTAGCAGTTTCCCTTGTATATTTTCTCCTTGTGATTTTAAAAAGCACAAATTTTTAGATGGAGGAGTATTAGATAATGTTCCAGTAGATGAGGTGAAGAAGCAGGGAGCAGATAGGGTTATTGCTATTAATTTTAAAGCAGATGATATTGATGATGAAAGTAATATGATGGATATAGCAATGAGGACAATTGATATTATGGGAAACAAGATATCTGAAGATAGTCTTCAAAATAGTGACTTTATTTTAACTGTTGAAACAGATAAAACAGGTCTTTTGGAAATTGATAAATTAGACGACTGCTATAAATATGGTTATAAAGCTATTATAGAAAATTTAGAAGAAATTAAGAAGATAGTTTAACTATTAATGCAATTACTTAAAATCTAATTATTATAGTTTATAGGTTATAATCTACTCGCTCCCAAATGATAGTATTTATATATTTTTTCGTTATCCCCATTCTAAAAATATATAAATACTATCATTTTCGCGCTATTAAAATTATATATATATAAATTATAATAATTAGATTTTAAGTAATTGCATTATTTTTAACTATGAATACTACTAAAAATATGATATAATCATCATATAATTTACAAATTATAATAAAGGTGAAGAGATGTTTATAATAGAAGATGAATTAAAGAAACTGCCAAGTAAACCAGGTGTCTATATTATGAGAGACAAAGACGATAATATCATATATGTTGGTAAAGCCATTTCTTTAAAAAATAGAGTAAGACAATATTTTAGAAAAAACAATAAAACAGCGAGAATTGAAAAAATGGTAAGTTTAATAGACCATTTTGAATATATAGTTGTAGATAATGAAGCAGAAGCATTAATTTTAGAGTGTAATCTTATTAAGAAGAACAGACCTAAATTTAATGTTTTATTAAAAGATGACAAAACATATCCATACATAAAAGTAGACTTAAAATCAGACTTTCCAGGAGTTTATATTACAAGAAGATTAATAAATGATGGATCAAAATATTTTGGACCATATGCAAATCCAGGTAGTGCAAAAGAAATGTTAGATTTCATAAAACAAAAATATAAAATTCATCAATGCAGAACAATAAAAGAAAGGACAAGACCTTGTCTAAATTATCATATAAATAGATGTTTAGCTCCTTGTATGGGATATGTAAAAAAAGAAGAATATATGAAGCAAATTCACGAGATTATGGATTTGTTAGAAGGAAAAACAGATAAAATTTTAAAAGAATTAGAAATACAAATGCAAGAAGCATCAGAAAAGTTAGATTTTGAAAAAGCAGCAGAAATACGCGATAGAATGCAAGCAATAGATAGAGTTTCAACAAAACAAAAAGTATCTAATATATCAGAAAATAATATTGATGTCATAGGAATTGCTAAATCTGAATTACAAGTATGTATAGAAATATTTTTTGTGCGTGGAAGCAAAATGATAGGAAGAGAGCATTACTTTTATCAAGATTTAAAAGATATGGAAGACAAAGAAATTTTATCTGGATTTATTAAACAATATTATTTAGACAATCCTAACATTCCGAATAAAATAATGATAAGAGAAGAAATAGATGACAAAGAAACAATCGAGCAATGGTTGTCCACAATTATAGAAAGAAAAGTGGAAATTAGGACTCCAAAAAAAGGAGAAAAATTGCGTTTTGTTGAAATGGCAGAATTAAATAGTAAAGTGACATTAGAAAATAAAGAAAAAGATAAAAGTGATATATTATTGGAATTAAAACAAGTGCTACAATTAGAAAAAATGCCAAGAAAAATAGAAACATATGATATATCTAATATCTATGGGGAATATATGGTTGCTGCAATGTGTGTTATGCAAGATGGAGAGATAAAAAAGAATTTATCAAGAAGATTTAAAATAAAAACAGTATTTGAGCAAGATGACCCAAGATGTATGGAAGAGGTAATAACAAGAAGATTAAAACATTCTATTGAAGAGCCAAGTGGTGGATTTGGTAAGCTACCAGATGCTATTTTTGCAGATGGTGGAATTACACAAATAAGAGCAACTAAAAAAGCAATAGAAAAATACAATTTAGATATTCCTGTGTTTGGAATGGTAAAAAATGATAAGCATCAAACAAGAGCTTTAATGGATGAAAACAGGAAAGAACTTCAAATATCAGAAAATTTAATGCACTTAATTACAAGATTTCAGGATACAGTACATGATACAGCAATTACATATCATAGGAAAGTAAGAGATAAACAGATAACAAAGTCTGCACTTGATGATATTCAGGGAATAGGAATAGTGAAAAAACAGGCTTTATTAAAGGAATTCGGAAGTATTGAACAAATAAAAAATGCTGATATTGAAGATTTAATGAAGATAAAAGGGATTACTGAAACTCTTGCACAAGAAATTATAGAAAAATTGAATTAGTAGTATTTGTTTTTGTATGGCAATTACTTAAAATTTAATTATGACAATTTATAAATAAAAACTACTCGCTCCCAGAGGATAGTATTTATATATTTTTTCGTTATCCCCATTCTAAAAAACAAAACCAAGATTTTCTAAACAAGCTTGCTTGTTTAGAAAATCTAAATTTTACATAATTGAGTTCATAGAATTTTTGAGGATTTTTAAACGGTTCCCCAATTTCACTACAAAATATATAAATACTATCTTCTTTGCACTATTTAAATTACATATATAAAAACTGTTATAATTAAATTTTAATTGATTGCTATATTATATTAAATAATGATATAATCATATCAATGAATAAAATAGGAGATATAAAAAAATGAAATACATATTACTAATTCTAATTGTTATTATAGGAATGTTCATATATTATATCTATAAAACAAAAATAGCAAATAAAGAAAGTAATTTAAAACAAAATAAAATGAATTTAACTAATAAAAATTCTTCAAGCAATGATATAACAATAAAAGTTGAAGAACTACCAATAGAAACTGTAGAAAATTGTGAATCTATGTTTGAAATAACAGATAATAAGATATTAGGACATATTGATAATCTAGTTCCTGGGCTAATACAAGCTGGAACTACAGCAAATAATGCTATTCAAGCAAATGCAAATGTTGTATATCAAGCTATTATACCTGCAGGAGCGACTTTAACAAAATCATCTGATATGAAAAATGCAGTTAGAGGGATATATCATGGAAAAAATGGAATAAAAGGTCATGCGAATTTGATAGAAGTTAATCAAACTGGAAAAGTAGTATCAAATACAATTTCTAGTGGTATTGCTGTAACTTCAATGATAGTTGGACAATATTATATGACTCAAATAAACTCACAATATTTAATGTTTTAAAAGTAGTACCCAAAAATGCAACAATTCAAAATAACAAAAATGAAACATACTATTTTGAATAAAAAATTAAAATTTTATAATATAACAAAAATCTCTGAAAACTGTATTTTCAGAGATTTTAATAATTAATAAAAAAATGTAACCTTTTCTTTATTAAACTACACTATATAAATATAAGATATCTTATAAAGGAGATTAAAAATTGAAAGAATTAAATCAGTTAGAAGATTATTATAAAAATAATGAAATTGATATGGATCAAATAATAGAAGATTTTACACCATATATAACTACGATAATAAATAATGGAACAGATAGTAAAATATCTTTTGAAGATAAAGAAGAAATTTTTTCTGATACATTTTTTATATTGTGGAAAAACAGAAATAGATTAAACATAAACGTATCATTAAATTCATATTTAGCAGGAATAACAAGAAATTTAATAAAAGAAAAATACAGAAAATTGAAAGTTTTTTATGATATTACAAACTTTGAAAATAATATAGTTAATAATGTAAATATGTATGATAATGATAGGGAATTAATCTTTGATGTAGAACAAAAAATCAAGGGGCTAAAAAATATTGATATAGAAATAGTAAATCTATTTTATTATTCATGCATACCAATTAAAGATATAGCAAAAGCATTAAATATTTCTGAATTGAATGTAAAGACAAGATTACATAGAATACGAAAAAAAATAAAGAAAGAATTAAATTGTGGAGGAATTTAGAAATGGAATTTAATAAAAATAAAATTAGACTTAAAATTGCTATATCAAAAATTAAAGAGGAGAATGATATAGTTATGGAAAATAAGATAAAGAATATTTTTAAAATAGTTTCAACAGCAGTAGCAGGAATAGTATTAAGTACAGGAATAGTGTTTGGAGGAGCTAAAGTATATGAAAAAATTTGGAAAAAGCCAGAAAAAGTTGAAATAGTAACAGAAGTATTAACACCAGAAGCTCAAAAAGAAAACATTAGTGAAGAAGAAGCAAAACAAATTGCAATCAATAAATTAAAAGAAATAGGTTACAATACAAATATTGTAAAAACAGACAATTATAAACTAATAGATTCTAATAAAATAATGTATAGATTTATAACAAAGGATGATTATAGTATTTCAATAGATGGGCAAAAAGCAACATTTTTTGAAATATGGAATATAAGTAAGAAATTAGGAGAGATAGATAAAAAGTTTGATAGATATGGTAGTGAAAAAAAAGTAAGTTCAGAGTATCTTATGAATAAGGAGAAAGCAATAGAAGTGGCTAATAAATATTATAAATTATTTGGATTTAAAGAAGGAGAATATGAAGTTACAAAAGTTAATTGTTGGAATAGTGAAGGTGATGAAAAAGCAGAAACAGGATATAAATTTGATATAACTTACAATAAAAAATATGGAGATACTTATAACCCTTATGAATATGTTACAATACAAGTATATGCAAAAGATGAAATTCTTTGGATGGTTAGGACAGAAAATATACCATATGATAATAACCCTACAGAAATTACAAAAGAGCAAGCTTTGCAAATAGCATTAGAAGTAGATAAAAATATAGAAGAAAAACAAATAGCTGAAACTAAAGTAGAAAAAATGATAGTGAATATGAATGCAAATGCTTATTATAGGTTAACAGACAAAGAAAGATTTTATAAAGAAATGTCTACAGTAGATTATCCAATGGAAGACAGAGTTTACTATCAAATGGAGGATAAAATAAGAAATGCTTGGATAGTAGTTATTACATATGTAGATGACTGGGAAGATGTTGTAACAAGATATACAAGAGGACAATTTAGTTATTTTATCGATGCAACAACAGGAGAAGTTATAGGTGGTGCTACAATGGATTATACATCTTCAGCTAGATAATTTTACAATAAATAAGGCAAGTAATTAAGTTGAAAATTACTTGTCTTTTATGATATAATTTAGTCATAATAAGTAAGTTAATGTATAAATATTATTTGATAAAAACAGGAGAAAAAGGAAATAAACTATGAAAGAACAAAACTACAAAATTAGCAATATAGACTCATTTGAGTTAAAAGACATATTTGACTGTGGGCAATGCTTTCGTTGGAACAAGCAAGAAGACGAAAGTTATACAGGAGTTTTTAAAAGAAATGTAATAAATGTAAAAAAAGAAGGCAAAGACATAGTCTTTAATGGAATATGTGAAGATGAAATAAAAAGTGTAGTAGAAGAATATTTTGATTTAAATAGAAATTACGAGTTAATAAAAAAGCAATTAGCGAGTATCGACAATAATATGAAAAAAAGTATTACATATGGAAGCGGAATAAGAATTTTAAATCAAGACCTATGGGAAACAATAATCTCATTTATAATATCAGCAAACAACAATATTCCACGAATCAAAGGAATAATAGAAAGACTTTCTAAAAATTATGGAGATGAGATACAATATAAGGGACAATCTTATTATACATTTCCAACACCAGAGCAACTAAAAAATGTAACAACTGAAGAATATAGAAAACTAGGATTAGGATTTAGAGACATTAGACTATATGAAACAACACAAGCAATACTAGACAGAAAAGTTGATTTAGATAAAATGCAAAAAAATCCAAATACAATAGAAGTAAGAGAGCAATTATTAACATTATCAGGAGTAGGACCAAAAGTTGCAGACTGCATTTTACTATTTTCAACACTAAAAAGATTTGAAGTATTTCCAATAGATGTATGGGTAAGAAGAGTAATGAATGACTTATACATAAAGCAAGAAGACGAAACAAAAGTAAGTAAAAAACAAATTGAAAAAATAGCACAAGAAAAATTTGGAGACCTAGCAGGGTTAGCACAACAATACTTATTTTATTGGAGAAGAGAAGCATAAATTGCCAAGTTGCCAAAAGGGACGGGTCTTTTTGGCAACTTACAATAAAAAGGGGAAAATATGAAAAAGAGTTTAAAAATATTAATATTTAGTATAATTGTTTTTGCAATTATGATATTTATACCAAAAGAATCTAATGCAAAAAGTTATAGTATAGAGAATATGGATATAAAAGCAACTATAAATGATAATGGATCAGTTACAATTTCGCAGGCTTTAACTTATAAATTTAATGGTCAATATAATGGAATATATATTAGTATACCAACAAATTTAAAAGATTCCGAGTATGATGAAATTGTAAAAAATAATAAAATTAATGATAAAATATATAATGGGAGTTCTATAACCATTAATAGTATAAGTACAACAGAAAATAGGCAAGTTAAAGAATTTAGAGAAGATTTATTAGCTCGTAATGGAATGGATAGATGTTATACTTTGTCAAAAGAAAATAATATAGAAAAAATTAAAGTATATAGTCCTTCAGAAGATGAAACAAAAACATTTAATTTAAATTACACAATTAACAATTTATGCGTGAAGCATAATGACATAGGAGAACTATATTATAATTTTATTGGAGGCTCTTGGGATGTAACAATCAAAAAATTAAATATAGATATACATTTGCCAAATAATAATAATCCAATAAATATATGGGGACATGGACCATATAGTGGTTCATCTAAAATTGTAAATAATACATATGCAAATTTTGTTGTAAATAATGTTAAACCAGGTCAATATGTTGCAGCAAGAGTAATATTTGATAAAGGTAATATTATAAATTCTACAAAATTATCTAATATAGATGCTAAAGAACTTATATTTCAAGATGAAGGAAAAATTGCAGAAAATAAAGAAGAAAAAAATAAATTTACCAGAAACATTATAATATTTGCTGTTTGCTTACTTATATATTGGATAATTTTAATGTTCATTTATGAAAAAGATAAAAAATACATAGTAAGTAATATTGATGAAGATGAATTATTTGAAAAATATAATCCAATGGTTGCAGGTTGTATTCAAGGAAGTAGGACAATTCTTGCAAGAGACATTATAGCTGTAATTTTAAATTTAATTGATAAAAAAGCAATTTCTATGGAATTTAATCAAGTTATAAGTAAGAGTGAAAATTACAATTATATTATTAGTAAAAATCCAAATGAAGTAGAGAAAATGGATGAAATAGAAAGATATGTACATGATTGGGTATTTGAAGGTAAAGATACTGTTAATTTAGCAAACAGACTTGAGCAGATGCCTAAAGAAAAAGATGCAAACAAGAAATTTAAACAATTAAGTGAAATAGTAGAAACACAATTAGCTAATAAAGGTGCTAATCAAGCTAGAGTGCCTATGTTTGTGAGAGGATTTAACATATTTTTATTTATATTAAGTTTAGTTGTAATATTTAAACACATAATGTTTAATGGGTTTAATATATATCACACACAAGACTCAATAATGTTGATGGCTGCTTTATCAAGTGGCTTAATATTGGTAATTCCATTATTAATGGGATTATTATACTTACCACTTAATTTAATAATTATTATAAGGCATAAAGTTAACAAAACCGTTCAAAGAATAACAGGACAAAAAGTTGTAACAACAACAATTAGTATAATATTTATTTTTGCAATAATAATTGCATTAACAGCAATATTCTCACCTATAAAATATATAGTTGCTGACGAGATACTAATATGTATTGCAACAATACTAATTTTAACAGACAATTTAATGCTAAAAAATAGTGCTTCTATGATAGAAGATTACAGTAAATTGAATACATTAAAATATAAAATAGAAAACTATACAATAATGGAAGACAGAGATATAGAACAAGTTACATTATGGGGAAAATACATAAGTTATGCTGTTAGTTTTGGAATAGCGAGTAAAATTGTTAAGAGAATAAAAGGATTACATATAGATGATGACTTATTAAATATAATGGAAAATAAAGAATTTTTCAATTTTGTTAGTTCCGATTACTATATGTTCTATACATATGCAAGTTTAGACAGAAGATTTATGAGAGCATATGGAAGGACTACTGGAAAAATACTTGAAGGAATTGCATCATCAGCTGGAGGAAGCGGAAGCGGTGGAGGATTCTCAGGAGGTGGAGGATACTCTGGCGGAGGCGGAAGCGGCGGAGGCCGGAGGTGCCTTTTAAGGGTTGCCACTAGTTCCGGGTTTAAATGGCAACTTATTGATTCAATAGTATAAAATTTTGAAAGCAAATATTTTAATACAGAAGTTGCCATTTAAACCCGGAACTAGTGGCAACCAAAGAGGTTAGATATGGGATTAAGAATTATTTATGGAAAACCAGGAAGCGGAAAAAGTGAGTTCTGCTTTTCCGAAATGGCTAATTTAATAAATACAGAAAAAAAGATTTTTGTAATAACTCCAGAGCAGTTTTCTTTTACAGCGGAAAAAGAATTAATGGATGCAGTAGAGGAAAATGCTGTTATTAATGTTGAAGTTATTACTTTAAGTAGAATGGCTTATAGAGTTTTAAATGAAGTCGGTGGACAGTCAAAAACTAGCTTATCAAAATGTGGTAAAGCAATGTTAATTTACTCTATATTAAGCAAGAATAAAAAAGACCTTAAATTCTTAGGAAAGTCTGACGAAAATGTTGAACTTGGAATGAAAACTATTACTGAGTTTAAGAAACATAGAGTGACTGTAGAAACTTTAAAAGATGAAATAGAAAAAACAGAAGATACATATCTAAGAACTAAATTAAATGATATGTCTTTATTGTATGAACAGTTTGAAAATACAATTAGTGACAGATATATAGAGGATACAGATTTATTGACTTTACTTGCAGAAAATATAAATAAGACAGATTTTATAAAAGATAGTATTATTTATATTGATGAATTTGCAGGTTTTACTACTCAAGAATATGAAATCATAAAAGAGTTAATAAAAATTGCAAAACAAGTAAATATTACAATATGTATTGATAACCTGAATCCAGCAATTGAGCCAGATACAGATATTTATTATTCAAATAAAATAACTTTATATAAGCTTATTGATATTGTAAATAATAATGGATTTAAGTTAGAAGAACCAGTATTTTTAGAAAATCAATATAGATTTAAAACACAAGAACTAAAACATTTAGCTGATAATATTCAGGAAATCAAATCCACAAAATACGAAAAAAATGCGGATAACATACAGTTATTTTTAGCAAAAAATCCATATTCAGAAGTAGAAAATATTGCAAAAGAAATTAAAAAATTAGTGAGAGAAAAAAACTTAAGATATAAAGATATTGCTATCATTACAAAAAATCTTGATACATATTCTTCTTTAGTCAGAGCGATTTTTGGACAATATGAAATACCTGTATTTATTGATGAAAAAAGAGATTTAAATCAAAATATTATTATTCAATATATACTCTCTATTTTAGAAATTGTAACCAAAAACTTTTCAAATGAAGCAGTTTTTAGTTATATTAAATTGGGTTTTTGTGAAATAGAGGATGACGAAATATTTAGGTTGGAAAATTATTGTAATAAATGGGGAATCAAGCAAAATAAATGGAAAAAGGATTTTGTGTATGAATTAGACAATGAAAATAAGAAACAAGAAATAGAGAGATTAAATCAATTAAGAAAACAGATTATGGAGCCTTTAATGGAATTAAAAAATAATTTACAAAAAGAAAAGACAGCAATAAATATAACGAAATGTTTATATGAATTTATACAAAATCAAATGATAGAAGAAAAAATATTAAGTAAAATTAATGAGCTTGAAGAACAGAATTTAATTGATTTAGCTAATGAATATAAAGAAAGTTATCAAATTTTAATAAATATATTTGATGAGATTGTAGCTATTTTTAATGATGAAAAGCTTAATTTTGATAGTTATAGCAAGATTTTAAAAATAGGATTTAAAAATAGTGGCCTTGGTAAAATTCCAGGAACACAAGACCAAGTAATTTTTGGAGATATTGACAGGTCAAGAAGTCATAAAGTACAAAATGTATTTATAATAGGACTTAATGATGGAAGTTTTCCAAGTGTTAATAAAGAGGAAGGATTTTTTAACGATGCAGACAGAGAAAATTTAAAGCAAGATGGAATAGAGCTAGCAAAAGGTACTTTGGATCAATTATATGAAGATAATTTTAATATTTATAAAGCATTTACAACAGCAGAAAAACAATTATATCTCTCATATGTATCAACAGATAGCGAAGGAAAATCTTTAAGACCATCTATGTTAATACATAAAATAAAAAAGATATTTCCTGAGTTGCAAGAAAAAAGTGATGTAATAGAAAAAGAATATGAAATAGTAAACCCTGTAATAACATATGAAGAGTTAATTGAAAACATAGCCAAACTAAAAGATGGAGAAAAAATAGAACAAATATGGTATGATATTTACAATTATTATAAAGGTCAAAATGAGTGGCAAGAAAAATTACAACAAGATTTAAAAGCATTAAAATATACAAATTTGCCAAGTCATATTAATAAACAAAATATAGATAAATTATATGGAAACAAACTAAATACAAGTGTATCACAGTTAGAGAAATACAGAAGTTGCCCATTTTCATATTATCTACAATATGGGTTAAGACTTAAAGAAAAAGAAGAACTAAAAGTACAAAGTTTTAATACTGGATCATTTATGCACGAAACAATAGATGAATTTTTTGAGTATGTAAAAGAAGAAAATATATTATTAACAGAACTTGAAGAACAACAAATATTAGAAATTGTATCAAATATAATAGATAAAAACCTAAATTTAAGTAAAAATTATATATTTACAGCAACATCAAAATATAAAGTCTTAGTAAAAAGATTAAAAAGAATTGTAAGTAAAGCCTTAAAATACATAATAGAAACATTAAATTATAGTGATTTTAACATAGAAGGAACAGAAATAGAATTTAGTAATAAAGGGAAGTACAAGCCAATAATTTTAGATTTAGATAATGGCAAAAAGGTTGAAATAGTAGGAAAGATAGATAGAATAGACACAGCCACAAGTGAAGAAGGTAAATACTTAAGAATTATTGACTACAAATCATCTGCAAAAAATATTGATTTAAATGAAGTATATGCAGGACTACAAATCCAATTATTAACATACACAGATGCAATTTGCAAAGCAGAAGACATTATGCCAGCAGGAGTATTTTACTTTTCATTATTAGAACAAATAGTAAAAGCAGATAAAAAAGTATCTGATGAAGAAATAGAACAAATGATACGAAAAAACTTTAGAATGAAAGGGCTAATTTTAGCAGATGTAAAAATAATAAAAATGAATGACAATACATTACAATCAGGAAGCTCAAAATTAGTACCAGCAGCAATTACAACTGCAGGAACAGTTAATCAAAAATGGACAAACGGTGTAAGCAAAGAGCAATTTGAAGTTTTACAAAATTACATAGATAAAACAATAAAAGATATTTCAAAGGAAATTTTAAGTGGAAAAATTGACCTTAAACCATATAATAAAAAAGGAAAAACACCTTGTGAATATTGTGGATATAAAGCAATTTGTGGATTTAATACAAAACAAAATGGAAATGAATATAATTATATTGATAAAAAGACAAAAGATGATATAATAACAATAATGAAGAAAGAAATCGAAAAATGACGAAGTTGCCACTGGTTCCGGGTTTAAATGGCAACTTTGGAATCAAGATATTTACTATTTCTTAAAGGTTTATAGTATTGAATGAAAAGGTTGCCATTTAAACCCGGAACCAGTGGCAACTTGAAAATCAAAGGAGAAAGATATGAATAAAGAAGAGATACAAAGGATGAGAAAAACAAATATGAAAATATTTCCTACATATAAAAAAATGGCGTGGGATTATTTGTTTTATTATAGTATAGATTTTTTGTTTTTAACTCAGATAAAGAATATTAGTGCTGCGGATGTAGTTCTTCTAAATTCAATAAAAGCTTTATGTGGTATTTTTATACAAATACCAGCTAATGTTATTGTAGAATTTCTAGGAAGAAAAAATAGTATAATATTGGGTAATATATTAAATTGTTTATATATGGTAATGTTCATGGCAAGTGGAAGTTTATTTGATTTATTTATAGCCAAATTTATTTCATCATTTGCAGTGTCTATAAAAGATATAGCAGAGCCAAGCTTGTTAAATGCATCAATACCACCTTCAAAATACAAAGGAAATATATTTGCAAAGATAAATGCAAAAGGAACATCAGGATATTACATTTTAAGTGCTACTTCGAAGATAGTTGCTGGATTTTTATTTAATATAAATGGGTATATACCTTTTATATGCTCACTTGCAGTATTAGTCATTGTTACAATAATGTCATTATTTTATATTGAACCTGTTCAAAAACAAAAGAATAAAAAAAGTGAGATTAGTGTAAAAAAACAAATAAAGGATATTGGAGAAGGATTTAGTTATATATTAAAATCAGAAAGATTAAAAGCATTAATATTACCTACATCTCTAATAGCAAGTTTATTAACAATAATGGCAAGTTACAGAACAAGCTTGATGAAAGATATAAATTTGTCAGCAGCTTTTATAGGAATAGTATCAGCGGTACTAAGTTTTTCAAGTGCATATGGCTCTAAAAAACAAAATGCATTTCATAATAAATTTAGAAATAAATCAATTATTACATTAGCATTAATAAATTCAATTTGTATGATTATATCAGGAATAGCTGGTATAAAAGCAAATGAATACAGGTTATTGATAGTAATTATTATTTTGTCATTTATTATTGGTAAAATTACGCACGGATTATTCTATACACTTACAGATAGGTATTTTAGAAATTTTACTAATAAGGATATTGATACAAAAGTATTTGCAGGAAAGAGTTTATTTGTAAATATAATTTCTGCTGTAATGGGAATTTTATCTTCTTTTGTATTAGACAAAACTTCAACAGCAAATGCTATGATAATTGTTGGAACAGCATTTACGATTATGTATATATTAACAGCAATATATATGAAGTCAAGAGTAGGATTAAAGCCAGAAGAGTATTCAAAAGAAGAAAGAAAATACGATGAACTAAAATAAGACGAGTTGCCACTGGTTCCGGGTTTAAATGGCAACCTTGGAATCAAGATATTTACTATTTCTTAAAGGTTTATAGTATTGAACGAAAAGGTTGCCATTTAAACCCGGAACCAGTGGCAACTTGAAAATTAAAGGAGAAAAGATATGGAAAACCAAGAAACACAAAGGATGAGAAAAACGAATATGAGAATATTTCCAACTTATGCAATGATAGCTAAAGATTATTTATTTTATTATACAATTGATTTTTTGTTTTTAACACAAATAAAGAATATTAGTGCTGCTAATGTAGTACTTTTATCTTCAATACAGTCAATATTTGGAATATTTTTGCAGATACCAGCAAATATAATTGTTGAATTTTTAGGTAGAAGGAATAGTATCATATTAGGAAATGTATTAAAATGTTTATATATGACATTGTTTATGATGAGTGGTAATTTATTTGATTTGATTATTGCAAAGTTTGTTTCATCATTAGCGAAATCGATTAGTCATATAGCAGAGCCAAGTTTACTAAATGCCTCAATACCACCTTCTAAATATAAAAGTAATATATTTGCAAAAATAACTGCAAAAGGTACATCTGGATACTATTTAATAGGTGCCCTTTCAAGGATAGCAGCAGGAATTTTATTTGGAATAAATGGATATTTACCACCAATTTGTTCACTTGTTGTATTAATTATAGTTACTATAATGTCAATAGGTTATATTGAGCCTGTAAAGAAGAAAAACACTAATAAAAATGAAGTATCAGTAAAGAGACAATTAAAGGATATAGAAGAGGGATTTTTATTTATTTTAAAATCAGAAAGATTAAAAGCATTAATTTTATCTGCTGCACTAATTACAAGTATACTTAATATATTATTAGATTACCAAACAAGTTTATTAAAAGATATTCAAATACCAGCATCTATAATAGGAATTTTAGCAGCTGTTTTGAGTTTAGCAAGTTCATTTGCAGCTAAAAAACAAAATATATTTACTAATAAATTTAAAAATAAATCTATTTTAGTACTAGCATTTATGGCGTCAATTACTACTATTGTAGCAGGATTAGCAGGATTAAAAGCAGAGCAAATTACAGTACTTGTTCTAGTTATAATTTTGGCACAAGCTGTAGCTAGATTTGCACATGGTATGTTTTATACAATTATTGATAGATATTTTAGAAATTTTACAAATAAAGATATAGATACAAAGGTTTTTGCTGTAAAGAATTTATTTGTTAATTTAACTTCAGCAATTATGGGAATATTAGCATCGTTTTTATTAGATAAAATGAAAACAGCATATTGTATGATTATTGTTGGAATAACATTTACAATTATATATATATTAATGGCAAAATATATGAAAACTAGAGTAGGCTTAAAACCTGAAGAGTATTCAAAAGAAGAAAGAAAATATGATGAACTAAAGTAAGGCGAGTTGCCACTGGTTCCGGGTTTAAATGGCAACCTTGGAATCAAGATATTTACTATTTCTTAAAGGTTTATAGTATTGAACGAAAAGGTTGCCATTTAAACCCGGAACCAGTGGCAACCTGAAAATTAAAGGAGAAATATATATGGAAAATCAGGAAGCACGAAAGATGAGAAAGACAAATATGAGAATATTTCCGACATATAAAAAACTTAGTTGGGATTTTATATTTTTTTATACCATTAACTTTTTATTTTTAACTCAAGTAAAAGGTATAAATGCAGCAGATGTTGTTCTAATTGATTCTTTTTATTATTTATTTGGAATCGCAACTCAGATACCTGCTACTATAATTATAGAGTTTTTAGGTAGAAAAAATAGTATCATATTAGCAAATATATTAAACTGTGTTTATATGATTGTCATTATATTTAGTAAAAATCTATTTAACTTAATTATTGCAGAAATAATTTGTTCTTTAGCATTTGCAATAAAAGAGAGTTCTGAGCCAAGTTTATTAAATGAATCTATACCACCAACTAAAAATAAGAGTAATATATTTGCTAAAATTAATGAAAAGGGAATGTCTAGTTATTATAAAATAAATGCTATTTCTACAGTGCTTGCAGGTTTTTTATATAATATTAATCCATACATACCAATTATATTATCATTAACAGTTTTAATAATTGTAACAATTATATCTACATTATTTATTGAACCAGTAGAAAAAAAGAAAAAATATACAAAAGTTAATTTAAATCAAATAAAAGATCTAAAAGAATCTTTTCAGTTTGTTCTAAAATCTGAAAGAATAAAAAGTTTAATATTATTTTCAGCATTGATGACAGGAATTTTAAGTATATTAACTAATTACGAAATCAGTTTATTAGAGGAATTAGAAATTTCTTTTGGTTATTTAGGAATTTTCTTTGCTGTTTTAGGAATTATATCAAGTATATCAACTAAAAAGCAGGAAAAATTTCATATTAAATTTAGAAATAAATCTCTATCAATTTTGGGAATGCTAGTAGTAGTTAGTTGTATTTTAGCAGGAATTGCAGGAAAGTTATCAAATCAATTTAGAATTGCTATTATTTTAATTGTAGGTGCATATATGATAAAATATATATGCGTTGGGATTTATTATGCACTAATAGAAAAGTATTTAAGTAATTTTACCAATAAAGATATAGACACAAAAATTTTTACTGCAAATAATTTAATAAGAAGTATTTCAAGTGCAGTGGTAGGAGTAGTAGCATCATTTCTACTAGAAAGAATGGATACAGCGATTTGTATGATAGTAATAGGAAGTATATTTTTAATATTAATAGTGTTATTGAATAAGTATATGAAATCAAGAGTTGGATTAAATCCAGAGGAATATTCAAAAGAGGAAGTTAAATATGATAAAATGAAAGAGACACTATGTTAAGTTGCCATTTAAACCCGGAACCAATGGCAACCTAAGAAAGGAAAATTATGGATTTATCAAATAAAAATGTTATTCATGTTAAAAAAAACGGAATTGAGTATATTCAATTCAGGAAACTATTAGAGTATAAAAATTTAATTAATCACGCATATTCTGTAGGTACTAATGTAGATTATATGACAGAGAAACCAGATAAACAGGAGTTAGAAGAAAAACAATATAAAAATATTATAAGCAATTATAAAAAATTGTGTGATACAATAGAGAGTGATTATATTAATTTAGTTAAGGCTAATCAAGAACATACAGATGAAGTGAAAATTGTTAATCAAAAGTTTAATTCTTATGGACCAGATATTCATATAGATTATTATTCTAAAACAGATGGCTTAATTACTAATAAAGAAAAAGTTTTATTGTGTACAACAAATGCAGATTGTATTTTATTATTATTTTTTGATCCAGTTAAAAAAGTAATTGCGAATACTCATTCTGGATGGAAAGGTACCCTTCAAAGAATTTCGGTAAATACAATTAGAAAAATGAAAGAAGAATATAATTGTAATCCAAAAGATATAATTTGTTGTATTTGTCCAAGTATTAGAAAATGTCATTTTGAAGTTGATAAAGATGTTAAAGATTTATTTGAAGAAAACTTTAGAGATTTGGATTTGAATGATATTATAGTAAAACAAAAAGATAAGGAAAAATGGAATATTGATACAGTTTTGATTAATCAAATATTGTTAGAAAAAGAAGGATTACAAACTGAAAATATAATAGATAGTGGAATTTGTAGCGTGTGTAATAGTAATTTAATTCATTCATATAGAGTTGAAAAACAGGATTATGGATTAAATACAGCATTAATTGAGCTTAAATAATATATATAAAATATGAACTTTTTTCACCATTTAAAATATATAATTAAAAACAAATGAATAAAAGAAATGAGGAGGAAAAATGACTAAGAAAGAAGAAAAACAGAAGATGAGAAAAGTAAATATGAAAATATTTCCTACTTATAGAAAGCTAGCTTGTGATTATTTATTTTTTTATACAATTGATTTTTTATTTCTAACTCAAGTAAAAGGAATTAGTGCGGCAGATGTAGTTTTGAAATATAGTTTTTATTCACTATTTTCAATATTTGTACAAATTCCGTGTAATATGATTGTTGAATTTTTAGGTAAAAAAAATAGTTTAATATTGGCTAATGTCTTGAATTGTATTTATTTAGTAATTATAATGTTAAGTAGAAGTTTAATAGATTTGATATTTGCAGAATTCATATCATCAGTAGCATTTGCTATTAAAAACATAGTAGAGCCAAGCTTACTTAATGAGTCAATTCCACCATCAAAATACAAGGGAAAAATTTATTCCAAAATACACGCAAAAGGAACATCTGGATATTATTTACTTAATGCAATTTCGAAAATAATAGCAGGATATCTATTTACAATTAATAGTTATTTACCTGTAATTTGTTCACTAGCAGTATCAGTAATAGTAGTAATATTATCATTATGTTTTATAGAACCTATAAAAAGAAAAAAGAAAAATATAAATGATTTATTTAACCAAAATGAATTGAAAGATTTAAAAGAAGGATTTGTTTATATTTTTAAATCTGAAAGGTTAAAAGCACTTATTTTAATATCTAGTATGATAGTAGCATTGTTAACAGTATTATCAAGTTATACAGTTAGTTTATTTGAAGATTTGAATTTTTCATCTGTTATCATTGGAATAATAGCTGCTATTATAAGTCTAGTAAGTGCATATGCATCAAAACTTCAGGAAATATTTCATAAAAAATTTAGAAATAAGTCACTAATTACAATAGCAATGATGCTTTCAATATCTTGTATCATTTATGGCGTATGTGGCTTAAAAGCAGAAGAATATAAAGTATTATTGATGTTCATATTTATAGCAACAATAATGTATGGATTTGTAGAAGGAATGTTTTCTACATTAATTGATAAATACTTAAGAAATTTTGCTAATGAACAAATTGATACAAAGATATTTTCAGCAAAACATTTATTTAGAAATGTGACAAAGGTAATAATGGGATTTTTCTCATCCTTTTTGCTAGATAAGATGAAAACAGCTTATTGTATGATAATTGTTGGTACAATATTTATTATTTTATACTTGTTGATAGGAAAGTATATGAAAAAAAGAGTTGGTCTAAATCCTGAACAATATTCAAAAGAAGAAACTAAATATGATGAACTGAAAGATGGTTTTGAAAAAGAAAAATAGCTAAGGAGTATAGTTTTAATATATAAAAGTAGAGTTGTAAATATAAAAAAATAAGAGGAGGAAATATGATAGTTCCCAAAGGTTTAAACATAGGTGATACAATAGGAGTAGTTGCTCCATCAGACCCAGTTATTGGAAAAAACGTTGAAGAATTATATAGAGCAAAAGAAATAGTAGAAAAAGATGGATTTAAAGTAAAATTATCAAAAAGATTATTTTCAAATACAAATGGATACAGTAGTACAGCAAAAGAAAAAGCAGATGATATAAATGAAATGTTTGCAGATAAAGAAGTAAAAATGATATGGTGTGCAAAAGGTGGAAATAACTCAAATTCAGTGTTTGAATATTTAGATTATGAATTAATAAAAAATAATCCAAAAATCTTATGTGGATACAGTGACAGTAATTCACTTGAAAACATAATTACAGCAAAAACAGGTCTTATTACTTTTTGTGGGACTAATTTTAAAACAATTGCAACAGATGAGACAGATTATAGTTATAAAGAGATATTAAAAAGATTTGTGGAAAAAAGTTTAGAACTAGGAAAAGAAAAAACAGGATATGTAACAATTAGAGAAGGAACAGCAGAAGGAACGATTGTAGGTGGAAATTTAAATTTAACTAGTGGAATGGTAGCAGATAAATATTCAATTGATTTTACAGATAAAATATTACTATTAGAAGATTTTGGCTATGAATCTGAACCAGTAGCAATAAGTTATTATTTATATCATATGAAACAAAACAAAGTATTTGATAAAATTAAAGGATTATGGATTGGAAATTATCAGCACGAAAGTGGCATTTCATTGGAACAGGTTGTTTTAGATGTTATTGGTGAAGAGTATAGCTTCCCAATTATTAAGTCTAATAATTTTGGTCATACAGAAACGAAGACTGTAATTCCAATTGGAGGAAAAGCTAGAATAGATACTGATTTAGAGGAAAAAGTTGAACTAATAGAAAAATGTGTGGAATAATATGATGCTAATGTTTGATTTAAAAGTTTACTAGCTCTCAGAGAAAAGAATTTATATATTTTTTCCTCTTTGTGTTATTTGGATTTATTGTAAAAATTAACATTATAAAGTATTAATAAAAAAGGAGTAAAAGATGTTTGAAACATGGGAAGAATTAGAAGAGTCAATAAAAGGTTGCAATAAATGTAAGCTATATAAAACAAGACAAAATATTGTATTTGGAGTAGGAAACAAAAATGCAGATATAATGTTTATAGGAGAAGGACCAGGAGCAGACGAAGATAGGCAAGGAGAGCCTTTCGTGGGGAAAGCAGGTAAACTTATGAACATAGCATTTCAAGCAGTTGGATTAAAAAGAGAAGAAGTGTATATTGCGAATATTGTTAAATGTAGACCACCTTCAAATAGAAATCCAGAGGAAGATGAAGCATCAGTTTGTATAAATTATTTAAGAAATCAAGTTATGCTAGTTAAACCTAAAATTATTGTTTTATTAGGTAGTGTTGCGCTAAAAAATATTTTAGGAAAAGAATATGGAATTACAGCGTCTAGGGGAAAATGGATAGAAAGAAAAGGTATTAAATATATGCCAACTTGGCATCCAGCAGCTTTACTTAGAGATGATACAAAAAAAATTGATTTTATTAAAGATTTAAAATTGGTATTAGATATGGTAATGGATTAAAATTACATATATAAAAACTGTTATGTTACAATTCACAGCTATATTAACATAGTAGAATAACTAAAGAGTTATAATATATTATTTTTTAGAAATGAATGTGGGGACCAACATGTTATAGTTTGTAAATAAAATTCGAGGAGCAACTGCACCGCAGAAGTTTATCTACAAACTGTTAGCAGTTGGGAATGGATAAAAAATAATATATTATAACTCTTTAGTGAATATAAATAAGCTATTTTTATAATTAATTTTCAAGCAATTGTTACAGAATAATTGACTTGCAATTATATATATAATAAAATAATAAAAGAAAATCAAATAAAGAAATAGAAGGTAATAAAAATGGAAGAAATAAACGACAAAGCTAATTATTGTTTAAACTGTAAAGTCAAACCTTGCTCTTTAAAAGGATGTCCATTAGGAAACAACATACCAGACTTTATAGCACAAATAAAAGCAGAAAATTACGATAAAGCATATGAAATATTATCAGAAACGACAGTATTGCCAGGAATTTGTGGTAAAATATGTCCTCATAAAAAGCAATGTCAAGGTTCATGCATAAGAGGAATAAAAGGAGAACCAGTATTAATAGGTGATTTAGAAGCATTTGTATTTGAACAAAATATGAAAAATGGTAATAGTTTATTAAAATGTTGGTCAAGAGAAATAGAAGAAAAAAGAAAAAATAATATAAATAAAAAAGTTGCTGTAATTGGTGGAGGACCAGCAGGATTAACTTGTGCTGCTTTTCTTGCAAAAGAAGGTATAGAAGTCACAATATATGAAAAATATAATTATCTAGGTGGATTACTAGTTCACGGAATACCTGAGTTTAGATTATCTAAGCAAGATGTAGCAAAGACGATAGATAATATTTTAGAATTAGGAATAAAAGTCAAATATAATACACAATTAGGAAAAGATATATCACTTGAAGAATTGACAGAACAATATGATGCTGTATTTTTAAGTGTTGGTGCAAATGTATCATCAAAAATGGGTGTTGATGGCGAAGAATTGCAGGGTGTGTATGGAGGAAATGAACTATTAGAATATAAATTACATCCTGATTATAAAGGAAAATCAGTAGCAGTTGTTGGTGGTGGAAATGTTGCAATGGACTGTGCCAGAACTATTAATAAATTAGGCGTAAAAGAAGTAAAAGTAATTTATAGGAGAGCAAGAGAGCAAATGCCAGCAGAAGATAAGGAAGTAGAAGATGCAATTAAAGAAGGGGTAGAATTTTTATTTCAAAATAACATTGTAAAAATTATTGGAGAAGATAAAGTACAAAAGGTTGAGTTAATAAAAACTGAATTAGTACAAAAAGAAGGAGAAACGAGGTTAACACCAGTTAATGTAGAAAATAGTAATTATATAATAGATATAGACTATATTGTTATGGCATTAGGTTCTAAGCCAGAAGATTTTGTATCAAAAATTGGGCTAGAATTAAATAAATGGGGAAATATTCAAATAAATGAAGAATATAAAACTTCTATGGCAAAAGTGTATGCTGGTGGAGATTTAGCAGGAGTAAAAAGTACAGTGGCTTGGGCATCAAATTCCGGAAGAGAAGCTGCAAAACAAATAATAAAAGGATTACAGTTAAGTAAGAATTATATTAAATAGCGCCAAGAAATATAAATTTTTGTGAGCAAATAAATATCTTTTTACTTAACTGTTAAGATTATATTTATAAAAATAAAAAGACACTTCTGTGTCTTTTTATTATATTAAATACATTACATTAATCTACTATTTCATCTTTTTGAGAAACTTTTCCAAATATTAATTTTTTAATAGCCTTAAATATAGCAAGTATTTTATTTTCTTTTTTAGAAATAACTTTTATAGCGGTTTCTTGAATTCCATTTTCTAAAGCATTATATTTTTCTTCTAATAATTCCATCTTTTTTACATAGTATTCATTAAAGAAAGTATATCCTTCTGTAAATCCTAAATAATCCTTAAATAAATATAATTTTTTTCTATAATTTTCTAGTTGCTCTAAATCATATATATTATTAAAAGCATTATCAAAATAACTAGAAATAATTAAATTTTGTGTTCTCATAAATGTTAATAAAATTTCGCTTTTTAATTCTTCAATTTTCTTTAACATTCCGTCAACTCGTTTATTTCTGTCATCGATTTCTGCTATTTTATTATTCAGTTTTATAATATACTCTTCAGCATATAAAATATCATCAATAGCATTTTGTACAGCCATAAATGTTTTTGGTGTTATTAACTCACAAAGTTTATTTTTAAAAGTGTCATCACTTTTTAAAGTACTTTTAAATAAAACATCTTCACCAGTAATATAAGCTAATTGATTAACTAAACAACATTCTAGTGGATAGTAAGAAGGACTTATTGTTTCAAAACTAATTCCAAAATATTTTACATATTCTTTTGGAATACCATTAATTTTTGAAGACATAAGTTGGACAGCTGCTTCGTTTAGTCCTAAACCATAAATTTTAAATTCTGTATAATCACAAAGTCCCATTCTAATTAAATAATTTTTTTTATCTTTTACTTCTTGAATGTAGTGAATACACTCATGAATAGCGAATTCTTCTATATCTTCTGGTTGAATATGTTCATTAAAATAAATAGATGTATTTTTATAAAAGTAATTAGCTTCTGCCATTCCTTCTGGCATTTTCGCTTTATACATATCTAGTCGTGATAATTTAATGAATAAGTCATTTTGATTAAATCCGTATTCAGGAAAAGTATCACATATTTTTTTCGAAATATTCATAGCAATAGAGTTTATTTTCAAGGTATCTAATTTTTCTATAACTTCAATTCCATCTTTTTTTAAATCTGATTCTATACTCATTACCATTCTCCTTATAATAACTAACAATATTATACTATAAAAAGGCAAAATATATGTTTCAAGAGTGTTAAATGTTAATTACAGTTTAATTACAAAGTTTTAATTATGCTACAATTCATATTAAAAATTATCTACTCGCTCCCATAAGTGTATATATTAATTTTTTAGGCTCCCCCAAGTAATTCTTACTCGTATCCTCCTAAAAAAATTAAATATATAAACTCCTTCGCGCTATTCAAGATAATTTTAAGTATAATTGTAAAATTATATGTCAAAATTTGTCGATGAAATTTTCTTGACATATGAATAATAAGCTAATATAATTATAGCACAATTAATTGTACAAAAAAACAAAAAAGGAGGTGATAATATGACAAAAGCAGAAAGAGCCGAATTTCTACAAGAAATTAAAGAAATGATGGAAGAGTTGCTTGACCAAAAAGTAAATGAGGCAGTGAATGAGTCAGTAGACAAAGCAGTAAATAAGGCAGTGAATGAGTCAGT
>CANPDB010000019.1 GCA_947572725.1 uncultured Clostridium sp.
TTTTTACAAAAACTTGACAAATTTTCCATTTACGGATATAATAGTAATGTTAGTTCATTAAGAAAATTTTTTTATTAAGGAGTAGGAAAATGAAAAGTAAAAAGAATATAAAAAGCATTATAATAATGGCAGCCGTAGGAATTATAAGTTTATTTTTTATTAATATGAGTTTAGCGGCCAATACTGGAAAGATAAGCGTAGAAACAGCAAACCTTAGAAAAGAGGCAGATGAAAATAGTAAAATATTAGAACAATTTTCTATGAATCAAGAAGTAGAAATTATAGAAAAACAAGGAGATTGGTATAAAGTTAAAGCAAAAGGAATGACAGGTTATTTAAGAAAAGACCTAATAACAGTAAACAATGAAGAACAAATAGCAAATAAAACAAACACAGCAAATAACCAAACAGAACAAACAACAGCTCAAGAAAATGTAGCAACTAATGAAACACAACAACCAGCAAACCAAACAGATAATACAGTAGCCAATCAAACAGAACCAAATACAGTAAAACAAGATAATGTAAATACTACACAAGAAAAAGATATAGAACTAGGGAAACAAGTTATAGGAGAAGATACAAAATTAAAATTAGTGCCAGTTATAAATGCAACAGATACAATAGAAGTAAAAAAAGGTGAAGAAGTAACTGTAGTAGAAGTAATAAATAACTGGGTTTGTGTAGAAACTAAAAATACAAAAGGTTGGATTGTAAAAGATAAAATACAAAAGGAAGAACAAGCAAGTAATACTACAATAAAAACAGCATATACAAATTCAGCAACAGTAAATGTAAGACAAGAACCAAATAAAAGCTCATCAATAGTAACAAAACTAACAAATAATACAGCAGTAGAAGTTGTTTCAGAACAAAATGGATGGAGTAAAGTAAAAGTATCAGGTAAAGAAGGATACATTTTAACGTCATTATTATCAGATAAAAAACAAGAAACATCAAGAAGTAGTACAACAAGAAAAGAAGAAACAACAAAAAAACAAGCTAATACAACAACACAAGCAAATAATAATGCAACAAAAACACAAACTAATGCAACAGCACAAACAAATACACAACAAGCTAAAACAACAACACAACCAGCAGCAACTACACCTGCACCAACAAGTACAGCACCAACACCTGCTGCATCTGGAAAAGGTTCGTCAGTTGTTGCAACAGCAAGACAATATGTTGGATGCAAATATGTATATGGTGGTACAACACCAAGTGGATTTGACTGTTCAGGATTTACATCATATGTATATAAAAAATTCGGAGTAAACTTAAGTAGAACAGCTGCAGGACAATATGGTAATGGAACAGCAGTAAGTAGAAGTCAATTACAACCAGGTGACTTAGTTATGTTTGGAAAGTCAGGAATTTCTCATGTAGCTATATATGCTGGTGGAGGAACTATTGTTCATGCTGCTAATAGTAAAAGCGGAGTAAGAACAGATAGTTTAAACTCAAGATATTATAATAAAAATTATGTAGGAGCAAGAAGAGTTTTATAAAGAATAAAAGAGTTATAATTAAATATTTTGATTTTTAAATATAATAAAAGCAACTAAGGAAGGAAGTTTATGAAAGATAGACCAGTTTTAGTTGCAGTAATAGGATATATAATAGGTATATTAATGGGGCTATACTTTAATTTTAGTATAGTCCTTTTTTATATTCCTATAACTGTAACAATATATATAATAGTAACAACACATACCAATATAAAAACAAGATTCAAATTAATTAGTTTTCATCGATATTTTCGTTATATTAAAATAATAATTAGTAAAAAAGTCATTTTAATTATTTTAATCAGTTCAATTATTTCTAACTCAATCATTCTCATACAAAACAAAAAATACAATATTTTATATCAAAATTGTCAATCAACCTATTTGATAGGGACAGTAGTTAGTAATAAACAAGAGAAAGAATATAAAGACGTATATAAAATTAAAGTAGAAATATGCAATCAATCAAAAAAATACAATAATACATATTTATATTTAAATGTAAATAAAAAAATAAAAGAAGAGTTAAAATATGGAGATAAAGTAATTGTACAAGGAGAATTTATAGAGCCCACTTCTCAGAGAAATACAGGGGGATTTGACTATAAACAATATCTAAAAACAAAGAAAGTGTATGGAACTATAAATGTAGAAAGCATTCAAATTAAATCTCATCATCAAATAAATAAATTATTTCAGCTATCAAATAATTTATCATTATATATGAAAGATAAAATAGACAAAATATTAAATAAAAAAGAGGCATCAATTTTAAAAGGTTTACTATTAGGGGACACATCTAATATTGAACAAGAAGTATATGAAAAGTTTCAAGTAAGTAATATGGCACACATTTTAGCTGTTTCTGGAATGCATATTTCATATATCATATTAGGAATGCAACTAGTACTCAAAAGGAATATAGGAAAAAGAAAAACGAAATTTTTTATAATTTTAGTATTAATAATATATATGATGATTACAGGATTTTCACCATCTATTGTTAGAGCAAGTGTTATGGGGATCTTAACAATGTTATCTGGGATATTATACAGAAAGAATGATGTTTGGAATGCTATTGCAATTTCTTTACTTTGTATTCTTATATATAATCCATTTCTAATTATGAATATTGGATTACAATTATCTTATTTAGGAACAATAGGAATTATTATACTTCAGAAAGACATTTTTAATATATTAAAGAAAGTAAAAAGTAAGAAAAGGAAATATAATTTTAATAGGAAAAGAATTTTAATAATAACAAAAATAAAAGAAATATTATCTGTTACTTTTTCTGCTCAAATTGCTATTTTACCAATTTTATTATATCATTTTAATTTTACAGGAATTTATTTTTTGATAACAAATTTAATAATCAGTATTATTATAGGTCCTGTTATTCTAATAGGTTTTATTTCTATTCTATTATCTATGACAAATATTTTTATAATTAAATATTTTAATAATATTTTAACGATAGCTATTAATTTTTTAATTCAAATCACTAATTTTAGTGATTTACCTCTTGCCAAAATTCATATACCAACTCCTAATATATATATTATTATTTTGTATTATATTTTTATAATATTAGCTAAATTGATTTGTTCTATATACCATAAAAAGAAGATAAATATGACTGAAAAAAGAATGAGAAATTTATTAGCAGTTATGAAATATAGATGGAAGCAGAAAAACAAAAAAGGTAATATCAAAATTTTGATTATAATTGTTTTAATTGTATTAATTTTTCATTTTATACCTAAAAATTTAAAGATATATTTTGTTGATGTAGGACAAGGGGATTGTACTTTTATAGTAACACCTCAAAATAAAACTATTCTAATTGATGGAGGAGGCAGTAAATCAAATGAATTTGATATTGGAAAAAGAATACTATTACCATATATATTAACACGAGGGTATAGAAAAATAGATTATATTATAATAAGTCATGCTGATCAAGATCACATTCGGACGGGATACTTACTATTATGCAAGAATTAGATGTTAGAAATGTAGTTATAGGAAGACAATTTGAAGATTCAGAGAACTATCAAGAGTTTATAAAAATAGTAAGAGAAAAGAAAATCAAAGCATATGTAGTAGAAGCTGGAAAAAGAATCAAAATAGAAAAAGATTTATATTTTGATGTATTATGGCCAAGTTCGAAAAAAGTAATTAGCGAAAATAGTATTAATAATAACTCTTTAGTTTGTAAAATGGTATATCACAATTTTTCTATGTTATTTACAGGAGATATTGAAGAAATTTCTGAAAAGGCTATTTTAGAAAAATATAAAGATACAAATACACTAAAATCTACTATATTAAAAGTAGCACACCATGGCTCAAAATCTTCATCAATTGATGAATTTTTAGAATTAGCTAAACCATCAATTGCATTAATTGGTGTTGGAAAAAATAATTTATATGGTCATCCAAATATAGATGTAATTACAAGATTAGAAAATTTGCGGTGCTAAAATTTATAGAACAGATGAAAGTGCTGAGATTAGTTTAGTTGTTAATACTAAAGGAAAAATTAAAGCTAAAGAGTTTTTTAATAAAAAATATAATGAATTAATGACATTTATAAAATAGTATGATATATTAAATTAAATATATTATAGATACGAAAGGAGGATTTTAAATGATATTATATATAATTATTGCCATAATAATAGTATTATTAATTTATATTTTTATAATATACAATGGACTAATAAAATTAAATAATATGGTAAGAGAAGCATTTTCAACAATGGATATTTATCTAAAAAAGAGATGGGACTTAGTTCCAAATCTTGTAGAAGTTGTAAAAGGATATGCGAAATATGAAAAAGAAGTATTTAATGAAATAGCTAGTTTGAGGGCAAATGGATATGAAGATATGTCAACAGATAAGAAGATAAATGTAAATGAGCAAATAACACAACAATTGTCAAAAATAATGGCAGTTTCAGAAAATTATCCAGAATTGAAAGCAAATGAGAACTTTTTGCAATTAAGTAAGGACCTAACAAAGATAGAAGATGATATAGCTAATAGTAGAAAATATTATAATGGAACAGTTAGACTATTAAATAATAAAATTCAAATGTTTCCAAGTAATATAATTGCAAATATTTTTGGATTTAAGCAGGCAAATATGTTTGAAGCAAATGCAGAAGAAAAAAATAATATAGGAGTGGAGTTATAAATGAAACAAAAATGTATAAAATTTATTGGTATTTTTATTTTGTGTTTAACTACTTTTATGCCAAATAAAGTACTAGCAGAGTCAACAGTGATAAAAGATAATGGATACTCAATTAAGAGCTATGATATTAATATGGTTGTAAATGAAGACAATACATTTGATATAACAGAGAAAATAACAGCTAATTTCAATGTAGAAAGACATGGAATATATAGAAGAATTCCATTAAAAAACTCTATAACTAGATTAGATGGTACGAAATCTAATAATAGAGCGAAAATTAGTAATGTTACTGTAAGCGAAAGATATACTATTTCAAAAGAAAATGGATATGAAGTTATAAAAATAGGAGATCCAAATAAAGTAATTACTGGAAGTCGTTCATATACAATAAAATACACATATGACATAGGAAAAGACCCTTTGAAAGATGTAGATGAATTGTATTTTAATCTAATTGGTAATGAATGGGATACTAGTATAAGTAATGTAACATTTAGAATAAAGATGCCTAAATCTTTTGATAAATCATTATTAGGATTTTCAACTGGAATTAAAGGTTCAACTAATAATTCTAATATTTCTTATAGTGTAAATGGAAATGTAATTAGTGGTTCTTATACAAGCACATTAAATGTAGGTCAAGCATTAACTGTAAGACTTACATTACCAGAGGGGTATTTTGTAGGTGTAAGTTCGAATTTTAATATATATGCTGTCATATCAATAATAATTTCTTTAATCTTTGTTTTAATTGCATATATATTGTGGGCTAAGTATGGAAAAGATGATAAAGTTATAGAGACAGTAGAGTTTTATCCGCCAGAAGGATATAATTCAGCTGAAATAGGATTCTTATATGAAGGTTCTGCAAATACTCAAAGCGTAATATCTTTACTAATTTATTTAGCAAACGCAGGATATTTAAAGATTGAAGAGATTGAAGAACAAGGAATATTTAAAAGCTCTAAAAGCTTTAGAATTACTAAAATAAAGGAATATGATGGAAATAATGAAAATGAGAGAATATTTTTCAATGGATTATTTAAAAATAGAAACATTGTAGATATGGGAAAAGTAAAGGAAATTATGGAAGAAGCTAAAAGAAATGGGGAGAAAATTAAATTTACTCAAGCAATGGAATTGGCGACTGATACATCTGAAAAGACATCAGTAACTTCATCAGATTTATATGATAATTTTTATACAACATTAAACAAGATAAAAAGTAATCTAAATAGTAAAGAAAATAAAAATAAAATATTCGAGTCATCTGCAAGTAAAAAAGGAAAGTGGCTTATAATTATGATTATAGTAATATGGGCTTTAATTACAATAAAGCCAGTTATTGAATATTCTGAAAGTGAAAGTTTAATATTTGCATTATTATTTCCTGGAATAGGTTTTTCTATTTTATTTTCACTACTATTTGGAAAGAATCCGATAATTGTTAAAATTTTTGGATTAATTTGGGGACTTCTTTTTGGAGGAATGCCTTGGTCTTTTCTTGTATTACCTGCATTAAAAGAAGATCCTATGTACTTAATTTCATATATTATTGGAATAATATGTGTAGCAGCTTTAGTTATATTTATAAAAATAATGCCTAAAAGAACAATCTATGGAAATGAGATATTAGGAAAAATAGGAGGATTTAAAAGATTTCTAGAAACTGCTGAAAAACCGCAATTAGAAAGTTTAGTAGAACAAAATCCTGAATATTTTTATAATATATTACCTTATACCTATGCTTTAGGAGTTTCAGATAAATGGATGAAACAATTTGAAACAATAGCACTTCAAGCACCTAATTGGTATGACTCAAGAGATGACTTCAATATGCATACTTTCGGAGCATTTATGACTACAACAATGGCATCTGCAACATCTGCAATGTCATCTAGTCCATCAAGTTCATCATCTGGAGGTTCATCTGGCGGAGGCTCATCAGGAGGTGGCTCAGGAGGCGGAGGAGGAGGTTCTTGGTAAACCTTTATAATTTAATAAATTATTCATATTAAAAAGTGCATAATTTTACAAAAACCGTAAATACTACTAAAAACAGTAATTACGGAGGTTGAAATTATGAATAGAATAATAATAACACTAATTTGTATTCTTGTAGTAATTGGAGCTATGGTTACAGCAGTAATGTTTACAACGAATAAAAATCAACAAGAAGCACCACAGACAATAGTAACAGAAGAAATAGCAGATGAAAATATATTAGATGATTGTACAGATGAATATGAAGAAATAGAAGAAAATAATATGTTACAAGCAAACAGTGAAGAAGAGAAAGTATCACCTAATTGTTCATTTGTAGAAAAAGTTAATTATAAAAATTGTGGACATACTACAAGTCAATATTTGGAATTACCAACAGAATTGGTTAATTTAACAGAAGAACAAGTAGCAGAAAAATATCCTGATTGGGACATAGAAAGATTTAATAGTAGTGAAGTTGTTTTATACAAGGAAGTTGCTTCTGAATGTGGAGAACATTATCTTATAAAAGACAATGATGGACAAGTTACAGTTTATCAAATTTTAGAAGATGGTACAGAAAAAGAAATAGAAGTAACAGGAGTTACTACTGAATATTTGCCAGAAACAGATAAGATTAACATGAAAGACGGAATTAGAGTAAATGGCAAAAAAGAATTAAATCAATTAATTGAAGATTTTGAATAGTAAATATAAAAGTAAAAAACTTATAAAATAGTTATAGTTTGGTATTAAGTATTTTAAATAGCGCGAGAAGGTTTATAATTATTTATTTTTGAGTGACTCCGGGGTGACCGTTCAAAAATTCTCAAAAGTTCATAGAACTTTTGTTAGAATTTTTAGAATGGGGCAACGAAAACAATAAATAATTATAAACCTTCGGGAGCGAGTAGATAATTTTAATACCAAACTATAACTATTTTATAAGTTTTTACTTAATATAATATTAAACACTTTTCTTTTTTTTCTCTTTTTTATCAACTGTTACTTCTTTTTTCAAATCTTGTTTATCAATAAATCCTTTTTTTATATAAATCTTTAACATACATAATTAATGAAAAAATAGTAGCAATTAAAGCTAAGCAATATAATCCAAAATCTAAATTATTCCAAATAGAGGTTACTTCAAATTGTTTTAGTAAAAGAGATACAACAATTGCTATATAAAATAAAACTGTTGCTAATTTTCCATACCATCTGCTATAAACAACAACATCTTTTCCATAAAGGAATGAAGCACCAACAATCATAATAAATTCCTTTAATAAAACAATTATTAAAATCCATATAGGCATAATGTTAGTAATTGTAATTACTAAAGATGTTAATGTTGCAATTTGAGTTAGTTTATCTGCTAATGGATCCATAAGTTTTCCAAAGTTAGAAATTAAATTAAATTTTCGAGCAATAAATCCATCAGCAATATCAGTTATACCAGATATTGTAAAAAATATAAAAGCAGGAATATAGTTTCCAAGAAATATATAAATTACGATAAAAGGTATTAATAAAAATCTAATAATAGTTAATATATTAGGTACATGTTTTAACATACAATTCTCCTATTTTACTTCAAATTTTAATTCGTTATTTTTACAGTCTATTTCTACAGTTTGACCATCTAAAAGTTCACTTTTTAAAATCATTTCTGACAATTCATCTTCAATATGTCTTTGAATAGCTCTTCTTAGAGGTCTTGCACCAAATTTAATATCTGTTCCTTTTTCTAAAATGAAATCTTTTGCACTGTTTGTAATGCTTAGTTTAATATCTTTGTCATTAAGTGCTGTAATAGTATCTTTTAACATTAAATCAACAATTTCTAAAAGTTGTTCTTTTGTTAAAGAATCAAATGCAACAATTTCATCAATTCTATTTAAGAATTCTGGTCTGAAAACATCTTTTAAATTATCAACAATTTTATTTTTATCTACAGTTTGTTTACCAAAACCAATAGAATTTGTATTTAAATTTGAACCAGCATTTGATGTCATAATTATAATTGTGTTAGAAAAGTTTACTGTATTTCCTTGACTATCTGTTAATTTTCCATCATCTAATACTTGTAACAAAATGTTAAATACATCAGGATGAGCTTTTTCTATTTCATCCAAAAGTATAATAGAATAAGGTTTTCTCTTTACTTTATCTGTTAATTGACCTGCATCATCATAGCCAACATATCCTGGAGGTGCACCTATTAGTTTTGAAGTTGAGTGACTTTCCATATATTCTGACATATCTACTCTAATAATTGAATCTTCACTTCCAAACATTTCATAAGCTAAGCTTTTTGCAAGTTCTGTTTTTCCAACACCTGTAGGACCTACAAATATGAATGAAGGTGGTCTTTTTGTGCTTTTTAGTCCTGCTCTATTTCTTCTAATTGCTCTAGAAACACTACTAACTGCTTCTTCTTGACCAATAATTCTTTTATGAAGATTAGTTTCTAAGTTTAATAATTTTTGAGTTTCTGCTTCTGTAATTTTCTTAACTGGAATTTTAGTCCAACTTTCTATAACATTAGCTATATCCTCAATTGTAATTTGTCTAGGTTTCATCTTTTTATTTAATGCATCAATTTGTTCTACTAATTGACATTCTTTAGTTTTTAAGTCAGCTGCCCTTTGATAATCTTCAGTAGAATCGGCTGCAATAACTTCTTCTTTTTCTGTTTGAACTTGTGTTAATTCTTGTTTTAACATTTCTAACTTAAATAATTCTTTATTTTCTAAGTTGATTCTTGAACAAGCTTCGTCTAAAATATCTATTGCTTTATCTGGTAGAAATCTATCATGAATATATTTTTCAGACATTATAACTGCTCCACGAATTACATCAGTAGAGATTTTTACTTTATGATATTCTTCATAATATTTTTTGATTCCATCTAAGATTCCAATTGAATCATCAATATTTGGTTCTTCAACTAATACTTGTTGAAACCTTCTTTCTAAAGCAGAATCTTTTTCTATATATTTTCTATATTCTTTTAAAGTTGTTGTGCCAATTAATTGAATTTCTCCATTTGATAGAGCAGGTTTTAAGATATTTGCTGCATTCATAGAATGTTCTCCATCTCCTGCACCAATAATATTGTGAATTTCATCTATAACAAGAATAATGTTTCCATATTCTTTACATTCATCAATAATACCTTTCATTCTTGACTCAAATTGTCCTCTAAATTGTGTACCTGCAATAACTGCTGTCATGTCTAATAAATAAACTTCTTTGTTTAAAAGTTTTGCTGGAACATTTTTATTGGCAATTTTAATAGCCAAACCTTGTGCAATTGCAGTTTTACCAACACCTGGTTCTCCAATTAAACAAGGGTTATTTTTAGAACGCCTATTTAATATTTGTACAATTCTTTGAATTTCTTTATCTCTACCAATTACAATGTCTAATTCATTGTTTTTAGCTTTATTTGTTAGATTTGTTCCAAAGGTATCTAGAAATTTTTTCTTTTTACTACTTTTAGTATTTTTCTTTTTTTCTACCTTTACTTTTTTTCTAGAAGAACTAATTTCTTCTTGTTCATCATTTGATTTTTTATTTGAACCTGTAAACATACTAGAAAAAAGTGAGCCTAAAGGTATTGCTGCACCTGCTATTTTTGGAGTATTTTCATCATCTGTTTCTCCTTGTGGTGCATCAAATGTAATTGCTCCTTCTATATCTTCAATGTTTTCTAGATTAATATTTTCTGCCAAGTCTTTAAAGATACTTTCAAATTGTTTGGTCATATCGTTTAAATTTATTGTATCTTTAGACAATATTTCATTTTGTTTGTATAGTACTTCATTTGGATTGATTCCTTTTTTCTTGGCACAGTCGTAACAGTAACCTTCCATTGTTTCTTTGCCATTTTCTATTCTTTTGTAAAAAAGTATGGCTGGATTTTTATTACATTCTGAACATAACATACTTTAAATTCCTCATTTCTTTAATTTTGCATATATATTATAATACCTCAAAAAAGGAGAATAGTCAAGATTTGGAAATAGTTTTAAGATAATTATAAGATTTAAAAATCCCAATTATTTTCTATTTTGTATTTTGATTTTCTACTCGCTCCCAAAGGGTTATAATTATTTATTGTTTTCGTTGCCCCATTCTAAAAATTCTAACAAAAGTTCATAGAACTTTTGGGAATTTTTGAACGGTCACCCCGGAGTCACTCAAAAATAAATAATTATAACCCTTTTCGCGCTATTTAAATTTATAAAATACAAAATAGAAAATAATTGGGATTTTTAAGTGATTACCATAATATTATTGATAAATTAAAATACAAATGTTATAATTATTTTATTACAAAGAAAGAGGGAAAATATGAATATACCAGAAAAAGAAAACAAATATACAATAAGCAAAAAACAAATAATCATATATTCTGCAATCATATTATTTTGCATTATTTCAATAATAGTAGCATCTTATGTACAATTTTATGCAAGAATAGATTTTGCAGAAATGATTGGAATTAAAAAGAAAGAAGAATACGAAATAAAAACAGAAGAGCAAATTGAGACAATAAAATCTGAATTTGATGATATCTTTAAAAATAGTATTCAAAATGATAATGGAAGTAATGATGGCAAAAAAGAGTATAAAGATCAAGACTTAGTATGTACTAAATATGAAAAACAAGATACAAAAGCAAATGGATATGAAATTAATATAAATATACCATATATAAATATTGATAACGAAACAATAAGAAAATATAATGAAGAAATTGAAAATGTCTTTGCATCTAAGGCAAGAAGTGTATTAAATAGTGAAAATAAAAATATTATATATACAGTGGAATATACTGCAAATGTAGAAGATGATATATTGTCATTGATAATACGTTCTAATTTAAAAGAGGGAGCAAGTGCACAAAGGGTAATCATTCAAACTTATAATTACGATTTAAGAAACAATAAAGAGATTTCATTAAGTGAAATATTAAAAATAGAGCAATTAAACAAACAAGAAATACAAGATAAAATAAATAATACAATTCAAGAAGAAGAAAAGAAGGTAGAAGATTTAAGAAAACTTGGATACAATATTTTCAACAGAGATACAACAAGTGATATGTATCATATAGAAAATTCAAGAGAATTTTATTATACAGCAGATGCAATATATATCATCTATGCTTATGGTAATGATTCGTATACAAGTGAAATGGATTTGATTATTATTTAATGAGACAGTTGGGACAGTCCTAATTTGTCTCATTTTTTATGTTGAAATTTGTCGAAGATAATAATTAATTGCATTTTTCGACAGACTTTAACATAAAAAATGAGACAAATTAGGACTGTCCCAACTGTCTCATTGAAAATAAAAGGGGATGTTTTTTTATTTAAATCAGTTTTTTCTTACTGATTATGTTTGTATTTTAACAATTATATTTGTCCATTTTGTGAACTGTAAGTGAAAAACAGATAAATAATATGTAGCATCATTTATCTGTTTCGATTTAAATATGTTTTTACTTAAGGTTGTTCTCCTAAAGTAATTGTTAATTCTTTTTCTTGTCCATCTCTATTTACTTTTATTTTCATCTCATCACCAATTTTGTGTTTATTTTTTATTTCGTTTAATTCATCCATTTTAGTAACTTTTTTTCCTTCTGCTTCTATGATAACATCACCAATTTTTATTCCAGCTTTTTCTCCAGCTGAGAAGTCATCTATTGATTTTACATATATACCTTGTACTAAATTATATTTTTCTGCTGTTTTTTCGTCTAGATCCATACCAGATATTCCAATGTATGGTCTTTTTACTTTGCTGTATTGAATTAGTTGTGAAGTGATATCTGTTGTTGAATTAATTGGAATTGCAAATCCCATTCCTTCGATGCCTGTTCCTGAAAGTTTTAAAGTGTTAATTCCTATTACCTTTCCTTCACTATTTACTAAAGCTCCACCACTGTTTCCAGAGTTGATTGCTGCATCTGTTTGAATTAAGTTGAATTTTTTTCCATCAGAGTCTGTAACTTCTCTATTTATAGCACTTATTACTCCACAAGTAATACTGCTTTGCATTCCTAATGGATTTCCTACTGCCATTGCAAATTCTCCAACTTTAATACTATCAGAATCTGCAAATTCAGCTTTTGAAAGGTCATTTTTTTCTATTTTAATAACTGCTAAATCAGTTTGCTCATCTTTACCAACTATTTTTGCTTCATATTCTGTTTCATCTCCAAATAAAGTTACAGTTAGTTTTGTTGCTTCAGAAACTTCGTAGTAAGATTCTGAAGATGATGTTGCAACAATATGATTATTAGTTAAAATATAGCCGTCTTCACTAATAATAATTCCAGACCCACTAGCAGTTGCAGTACTTGATTGACCTCTATTTCCAAACATAGATATTAAAGAATTTACATTATATTCTACTTTAATACCAACAATAGAGGGTAAGATCTTATTAGCTGCATATATAGAAGTATCTGAATAATTAGCAAGTGAAGTTTGTTGTACATATCCGTTATTTTCTAAAGATTGAGAAGTAGAAGAACCTGAGTTATTGTTTGAAGAGTTATTTCCTAACAATTGAGATTTAATTGAAGGTACTCCAAAACAAGTTCCTATTACAACTGCACATCCTAATACACCACTTACAAATGGTATTAATACATTTTTCCAAAATCCTATGTTGTTTTTTGTTTTTTCAGTTTTATAAATTTCTTTATATGTACTAGGATTTTGTACTGTTTTAAAATTTTTTGAGTTTTCTTTATTTTTATTTTCTTCCATAATTAAATTCCTCCTATAATTTACTTATTATATCATATCCTAATATATTGATATAATACAATAGGTTTGTGAAAATTTTGTGAAAAATTTGTTACAATTTAATTTTAAGTGATTGCCATAAAAAAGTTGAAAAAAAGTAAAATTAAAATTATAATATAAAATAATACAGGAACTAATAAAGTGATGGAGGAAAAAAATATGTACAAAAATTACATAGAAAATTTAAAAAATAATTCAAGAGGAATAACTTTAGTAGCTTTAGTTGTAACAATTATAATTTTACTAATTATTGCAGGAATAGGCATATATGGAGGAACGGATACAGTAAAAAAAGTCAAATTAGAAGAACTAAGAACGAATATGTTATTAATAGAAGCAAAAGCTAGAGAATATGTAGAAGAAGCAAATTTTAGAATTGGAATTAATAAAGGTAATACAGAAGAGGAAAGAAGTAAAATAGAAAATATAAAACAAGAAATTTATGAAAATAATGCTAAATTGACAAAAGCTATTAATGTAACAAATTTACCATCAAGTATACCTCTTTCAAATTGTTATGTAGTAACTGAAGACACGTTAAAATTATGGGGACTTAATAAAATTAAATTAGATACAAATGAAAATTATTTGTTAGAATTTGATGAAAATAATTTAAGTGTAGAGGTGTATAATACAAAGGGATATGAAAAAAAATATTCATTGACAGATCTAGAGAATAATAATTAAAAGGTGAAAGGTTGAAAAAAAATTAATTCTTTTCCAACCATATTTGTGAATTAGTAAGGAATGATAGTAAAAATGAAAGAAAAAGAAATAGAAAGACTAACAAATTTAAAACAGATGGAAAAAGACTTGTACAAAAAGGGATTTAAAAACATATGTGGAATTGACGAAGCGGGAAGAGGACCATTAGCAGGACCAGTAGTAATAGCAGGAGTAATTATGCCAGAAGATTCAATGATAGAAGGTGTAAATGACTCTAAAAAAGTTTCTGAAAAAAAGAGAGAAAAGCTATATGACTTAATTTTAGAAGAAGCAATTAGTTATTCAGTAGCAATTATAGGTCAAGACATAATAGATGACATAAACATACTAAATGCTACAAAACAAGGGGTAACACAAGTTGTAGAGGGATTAGATATAAAACCAGATTTAATAATAGTAGATGCTTTAACACATATTAACACAAGGGGAATTCCATATGAATCAATTATAAAAGGAGATGCAAAATGCTATAATATAGCAGCAGCATCTATTATAGCCAAAGTAACAAGAGATAGAATTATGAGACAATGGGACGAAATTTATCCTCAATATGGATTTATAGCACATAAAGGTTATGGAACAGCAAGACATATAGCAGCTATCAAAGAATGCGGACTTTGCCCAATACATAGAAGAAGTTTCACTAAAAACTTTATATAATAGAAAATAAATATCAGTATGAATCATAAACTAGAATCTAATAAGATTTGTACATAAGAGAGGAATAAAATTAAAAATGAACATATTAGAAATAATTGAGAAAAAAAGAGATAAACTCGAGTTAACAAAACAAGAAATAGAATATTTTATAACTGGATACACAAATGGAAGTATAGCTGATTATCAAGCATCAGCTTTAATTATGGCAATATTTATTAATGGAATGACAAAACAAGAAACAACATATTTAACATTAGCAATGGCACATTCAGGAGAGATCTTAGACTTATCCAAATTAGGCAGAACAGTTGTAGATAAACATTCGACAGGTGGAGTAGGTGACAAGGTTTCGCTAATATTGTTGCCTTTAGTTGCATCAGTAGGAGTGCCAGTTGCAAAAATGTCAGGAAGGGGATTAGGATTTACAGGAGGAACAGTAGATAAATTAGAATCTATTCCAGGATATCAAACAAGTATAGATATGAACAATTTTGTAAAAAATGTGGAAAACATAGGAATTAGTATGATATCTCAAACACTAAATTTAGCACCAGCAGATAAAAAAATCTATGCACTTCGTGATAGTATTTCGTGTGTAGATAGTATTCCATTGATTGCATCTAGTATTATGAGTAAAAAGATTGCTAGTGGAGCGCAAAAAATAGTATTAGATGTGACAGTAGGAAGCGGAGCATTTATGACTAATCTAAAAGATGCAGAAGGGTTATCAAAAGAAATGATTGAAATAGGAAAATTAGCAAATAGAGAAACAGTATGTGTTTTGACAAATATGGAGGAGCCTTTAGGATATAGTATAGGTAACTCATTAGAAGTAATAGAAGCTATTAATTTCTTAAAAGGTGAAATGGTAGAAGATGTAAAACAAGTAGTGTTAGAACTTGGAGCATATATGATGAAATTAGCAGGATTAGGGGAAGACATTAATAAAAATAAAGAAGTTTTATTAGAGAATATACAAAATGGAAAAGCATATCAAAAATTTTTAGAAATGATTGATAACCAAAATGGCGATATTTCTTATATTGAAGATACTGAGAAATTTGAAAAAGCAAAAATAATAATTCCTATTTATAGTAAAATAGAAGGTTATGTGAAAGAAATTAATGCAAAAGAAGTAGGAAAAATAGCAGGAGAATTAGGAGCAGGAAGAGTAAAAAAGGAAGACGAAATAGATTCAAGTGTAGGAATTGTATTAAATAAAAAGGTAGGAGATAGAGTAAAAGAAAATGAGGTTTTAGCGTATATTCATTCTAATAGTGAAGAAAAGGCAGAAATTGCTAAAAGAAAATTAGAAGATACTTTTGTTATAGTTCCTAAAAAAGTAGAAAAATTGGATACAATTATAAACGTAATTCAATAGTTACAATTTAGGATAAAGTACTTTAAATAGTGCGAAGAAGTTCATATTTTTATTTTGAAGTGAGCTTGTGGGGACCGTTCAAAAATTCTCAAAATTTATGAAATAAATTTTGTTAGAATTTTTAGAATGGGGATAACGAAAAAATATAAAATATGAACTTCTGGGAGCGAGTAGATAGTTTCTACACTAAATTGTAACTATTACAAGAAAGTTTTGGAAAAGTCGACAAAATAATTGAAAAAAATATTATATATGGTATAATGAAATAGATAAAAATATACTGAAAGGATGAAAGAAATGAATAAAGAAGTAAAATCAAAAGAAAAAGTAAACCATAAACATTTTGATAAAGGACAAATCTTTGTAAAAATTATGGCGGGATTTTTAGCATTATTAATGGTTTTAGCAACAGGAGCTACACTAATATTTGCCTTAATGGGATAAAAAATTATGCCTTAAGGAGGAAATGAGATAAAAAATGGTAATTAATTTAGGAATGAATTGGGAAAATTTTTATAGAGATAACATAGTAGAATATATAAAAACATTACAAGAGAATCCATTTGAGCTAGTCACATTAATAATAGATTTAGCGATTGTAATGTTTTTAGTGTACTGTTTTTTCAAAGTAGTAAAAGGTTCTAGGGCTTGGCAGTTAATTAAAGGAATAGCATTATTAGTAATCGCAACATGGGTAAGTGGTTTATTTAATTTAAAAATTTTAAATTGGATTTTAACTGGAATTATGAATTTAGGAGTAATTGCAATTATTGTTATATTCCAGCCAGAATTAAGAAGAGGACTAGAGCAATTAGGAACAAATAAGCTAACAAAATTCTTTGGAATAGATAAAGACTTATCAACAAAAACAAAAGAAGACATATATAAAATAGTAATTGCAGCAACAGAACTTTCAAAAGCTAAAACAGGAGCATTAATTGTAATAGAAAGAGATATAAAAATACAAGATATTATATCAAGTGGAATACCAATGGATGCAGAAGTTTCTCCGCAACTATTAGTAAATATATTTGAACCAAAGACACCACTACACGATGGAGCAGTTGTAATATCAGGAAACAAAATTGCAGCGGCAGCCTGTGTACTTCCTTTAGCTAATGATAAAGACATAGCAAAAGAATTAGGAACAAGACATAGAGCAGCAATTGGAATATCAAAGGAATCTGACAGCATTGTAGTTGTTGTATCAGAAGAAACAGGTAAAATAACAGTAGCAAAAGATGGAACTTTAATTGCAGATTTAAGAGAAGACGTTTTGAAAAAAATATTAATTAGTAATGTTGTTACAAAAAGATTTGCGTCAGATAAAAAAGATAGAAAAGATACTTTAAAGAAGTTGAAAGAAAAAAGAAAAGAAAGTTCAGAAGAAATTAAGCAAGCCAAAAAAGAAGATGAAAAAGATAAAGAAAATAATATAGAAAAATAAATTGTTTATATTTTATAATTTAGGAAAGTCGCATTTTTGCGACTTTTCTAAAATTATAAAATATTAAAAGAAATGGAGATTGAAAAATGCGAAATATAAAGCTAACAATTGAATATGATGGAAAAGAATTTAATGGTTGGCAAAAACAGCCAGATAAATTAAATATTCAAGGAACAATTGAAAAAGCAATAGAACAGATAACAGGAGAAGAGATAGATTTAATGGCTTCTGGAAGAACAGACAGAGGTGTACACGCTCTTCGGTCAAGTTGCAAATTTTAAAACAAATTCAAATATTCCAATTGAGAAATTTGCAATTGCAATTAATAGTAATTTAAAAAAATCTATTTTAATTAAATCAGCAGAAGAGGTAGATGAAAGATTTCATAGCAGATTAACTTGTAAAAAGAAAACATACAGATATATTATTAATAATTCTAGATATGGGACAGCTATTTACAGAAATTTAGAAACTCATATCCCTGCAAAATTAAATGTAGAAAAAATGCAAGAAGCGGTGAAATATTTTGAAGGAGAGCACGACTTTAAAGCATTTAAAGCAAGTGGTACAAGTAGTAAAAGTAGTGTAAGAACCATTTATAAAGCAGAAGTAAAACAGATGCCAAGTGAAAGAATATATATCGAACTAACAGGAAATGGATTTTTATATAATATGGTTAGAATTATATCAGGGACATTAGTAGAAGTTGGTTTAGAAAAAATAGAACCAAATAAAATACTGGAAATTATAAACTCTAAAAATAGAGAAAATGCAGGCAAGACATTACCACCACAAGGATTATATTTGATAAATGTAGAGTATTAAGTATCACTACTTGCTAAAGCCCGTTTGGTCAATTATGCAGTGTTTTAAAAATAATATATTATACATTAGGTTGTCAGTATTAACAGTAAAGTAACAAATTAATATAGATAGCATAAAATATAGAAAAAACGAAAAGGAGAGAAGATATGAATATATTACTTATATTTTTTGCTTTACCTATAGCAACTATAATAATTTCAATTGCTTTACAAAAAATTTTAAAAAATCCTCCATTAGTTGCAGCTGTTATTTTTGCAATCTTCTTAATTGTTACATTTATTATTAATAATTTAAATTTCTTAATAGCAACTATTGTATATACAATTATTAGTTATATTACTGCTGTTATTGTGTGTTTAATATGTAGATTTTTAAACAGACTAAATAATAGAGAAGATAATTGTAGATGCAGAGAACGAAATTGCAATAGTTGTAATACATCAGAAAATAATGGAATATTAACAATTGACGGTGATTTTGAAAATAATGGTTGTAATGGAGTACTTACAATTAGTGCTTTAAACAATACAGGAAATAATAATGATAATAATTGTTGTAGTTGTAATAATGGCCGTAATTCTAATAACTGTGGATGTAATAATTCAAATAGTAATGGTGTTAGTGCAAGGATTAATGTAATTCCGAATTCGAATACTAATGGAAGAACTGGTTGTTTATGTGGAAATTATAGAAGAAGATAACTTAATATTTGTTAGAAACTAAAAGGCTTTGCATTACAGATAGTAAAAATGAGCAAGATATGATTTTAAATGCTAAATATTTAAATCATATCTTACTTTTTATTAAAAATACAGTTCAGACTTAATATTGCGTACTCGCTCCCAAAAGTTTATATATTAATTTTTTTAGGCTCCTCCAAGTAATTCCTACTCGTATCCTCCTAAAAAAATTGAATATATAAACTTCTTCGCGCTATTTTAAGTTGTTTAGTCTGAACAGAAACTATTAAAGAGCCTTAAAATTCGTTGATAAAGCCAAAAACTTGAAATTTATTAAAAAAAGTGTTAAAATAGTATTAGATGGTTTATGTAAATTGTAGGAGGTAATTTATATGGAAGATAAAAATTTAAATATGAAAAGAGAGATGAATGGAGCAACAGCAGAAGAACTTAGAAAAGCAGAAGTAGAAAGAGAAATGAAAAAAATTAGAGAAAGAATGCAACAAAGACTAAGAGATGCAAATACAGAAGCATCACTAAAAAGACAAGAAGAACAACAAAAAGCTAAAGTAGAAGCATTAAGACAAAAATTGAAAAGAGAAAGACAAGCTCAGATTATAAAAGAAATGGCAGAAAAGAATGCAGTTAATCAAAAGGCTGCTATATTAGCATCACAAATTGCAGCAAGAGAAGAACAAAAAGCTAGAGAAGCTGGAAAAACTTCTAATTTTGATGCAGAAGAAAAGAAAAAACAAATGATGAATGCATATAATATTCAGCGAAGTAAAGCAAATAATAGAGCGTTAATACATGATGAAGTAAACCTAGAACTAGCAGAAGATGATTTAAAAGAGATTGAAGCTGCACAAGAAAGAATGAAAAACACAGAAAACTATATGCAAGAATTGCGTGAAGAACAAGCTAAAAAAATTGAAGAAGAGAAAGCGAAAAAAACAAATGCAATAAAAAATATTTTTAATAAGTTAACAAGTTGGCCTAGAAGAAAAATTCCAACACAGGAAGAACTAAGTAATGATGGATTAAAAGAAGGAGTGACTACAGCAAATTCAGAAGAAAACAATAAAGATGTACAAGAAGAAAGAGTTAGCGAAACTTTAGAAATGTCAAAAGATATACCAAATGTAGATAAAGAAAAAATAGTACCATCACAAGAATCAAGTAAAAAATTAAGTTATCAAGATAAGAATTTAAAAGAATTATATGATAAAGCAGTAGAACTAAAGAAAATGACAAGAGAAGAAGCAGATAAAAGCTTTAAAGAGGGACGAGAATCAGCAAGAATAAAGAAACAAGCTGAGGAAGCAAGAAAGGAAGCTGAAGTAGCAAAAGAAAAAGAAAAGCAAAAATTATTGCACAAGAGGTCATATGCTGCTCAACAGTACATATCAAAGCTTTTTAATTCGGGTTCAAAATTGTCAAGAAAAGATACTGAAAAAACAAAAGATACTAATAAGAGAAAAAGAGATAATATGATGAGTGATTTAGAATTTTCAGTTGACGAACAACTAGCAGTTCAAAAGTGCATACAAAAGGAACAAGAAAATAAAGAAAAGCAAGCCACCTCATATTTGAGACCAGGATGGAGTAGATAAAAATAAAAAATCATCATTACTTTATGTAGTGATGATTTTTTTAGCATAATTAAATTTTAAGTGATTACCATAGGATAATTGAAAAAGTCGAAGAAATATGTTATTATGATATAGCAATTTTAAGAGAAAGATAAGAGGAATAATAAATGTTAGAGATTATAGAAGAAACATTAATTGATGCTATTAAACTATTGCCATTTTTATTTATTACATATATATTAATGGAATATATTGAACATAAAACAAGTAAGAAATCAAAAGAAACGATTAAAAAGTCAGGTAAGTTTGGACCAGCAGTAGGAAGCTTTTTAGGCATATTTCCGCAATGTGGTTTTTCAGTTTCTGCAACAAATTTATATGCTGCAAGAGTAATTACCTTAGGAACATTAATTGCAGTTTATTTATCGACTTCAGATGAAATGTTACCAATATTTATATCAGAAGCAGTTCCAATTTCTATAATTCTAAAAATACTGGGAATTAAATTTTTAATAGGAATAATTGCTGGATTTATAATAGATTTTGTATTAAGAATTATGAATAAAGATAAAAATGAAGAAGAGAAAATAGTTGATTTGTGCGAAAAGGAACATTGCCATTGTGAATACGGAATCACAAAATCTGCTTTAAAACATACATTAAACATTTTTTTATTTATAATAATTGTAACATTGATAATTAACGTGATTATTCATTTTGTTGGAGAAGATAGAATTGCTGGATTTTTACAAAATAGACCTGTTATAGGTCCTGTGATTGCAGGAGTAATAGGTTTAATACCAAATTGTGCTGCATCTGTAATTATTACACAAATGTATTTAGAAAATGTTATATCTTTTGCTACATTGATGTCTGGATTATTAGTAGGTGCAGGAGTAGGACTAGCAGTTTTATTTAAAACAAATAAAGGTATAAAACAAAATATTAAAATTGTACTTCTTCTTTATTTGATTGGAGTTATATCAGGAATTATTATAGAATTATTAGGAATTACAATATAAATAAAATAAAAAATACAATTCATATTTTAATAAGTTAGAATAGCGCGAAGGAGTTTATATATTTAATTTTTTAGGAGGATACGAGTAGGAATTACTTGGGGGAGCCTAAAAAATTAATATATACACTCCTGGGAGCGAGTAGATAACTTAAAATATGAATTGTATTTTTATTTATAATAATTTTATTGTTTCTTTTTATTGAAGTCAACAACAATTGCGTCTTCATTATCAAATAAATATTTAGAATCTGTTATATCAGTCTGAACTGGATTGTATTCATCGTTTTCATCTTTAAAGTCTATATTTTTTAATTTGAATTTTTTATCTGAATTATTATCATCTTCAGTGTCAGTTGTAACACCATCAGAATATTTTCCAAAATCAAATGTTTTTAATTTATGTGGTTCTTTATATTTTGATTCTAAGTAGCTTAGTTTTGATTGACCAACTAATGGTTTACCGTTACTATCTCGTACTTTAAAAGCGCAACATTTTGCAGGCATAGTTTGTAATTTACCAGGTTTAAAGTATTTTACATATTCCCATGATACATTTCCCCATTTTTTATCGTATTCTTTTTTCTCAACATCAATACTATTAGAATACTTCCACTCTCTTCTTGTTCCAAATTCATCTGACCACCAGTTTAATTCTTCTATTTCTGCGCCACCTAGATAAAGTTTATTTGCACAGTTAGCTAGTATAGGGATTCTAAAGTTTTCTTTTATGCCAGCAACTTCTAATTGTGAAAGTGTTTGAGAAGAAACAGTAGTTGCAATTTTATATTTTCTATACATCGTGAAAATAGCTTCAGTTTCTTTACAAATGAAATCTGGAAATTCGTCGATATATAGGAAATGTGGAATTCTAGAGTTTTCATTGCCAGGTCTTCTAAATACAGCATTTTGCATTGTTATTAAGAAGAATAATCCAAATGCTCTATGTGCAGAAGCTCCTAAATCTCCACGTCGTGTACATACAAATGTAATTTCGCCATCAGAAAGCATTTTATCAAGATTCAAGTTATTGTATCTGTTGCATAATATGCTTTTAACACCAGGAATTCTTAATAAGTTGTCTAACTGACTAATTGTTGAGAAGAAATATTCCTCAATACGTTCTTTGCCAGGTGCATTTGTATAAAAGTTCTTTTTAAAATAAGTAAGTTGTACACTATATTTTTCTTTTAATTCTTCGTCATGTGCTAAAATTTCACACATTTTTTCTATTAATTCAAAGTTAGTAAACATTTTTAGCATATCTTCCATATTAGGAAGCATACCTTCATGCATTCTTGGATACATTTCTTTTAAAATCATTGCTAAGTTTTCAATTGCCTGCATTGTCATGTCATCTCTATATGATTCACCAATATCATCATGTGTTAGACGATACATTGCTTTTAGTGCAGAAGAAATAGTAATTGCAATTTTTGAAGGGTCATCATATACAAATGGATTTAATCCAATAGAATTTGAATTTGTTGGGTCTATTATATTATAGTTAAAATTAAAGTTTTTACATACGTCAACCATATGGTTTATTACTTCGACATCAGGTGACATTAATGTTAAGCCAAGGTCTCTGTAAATTGATTCACTACCTGAACCACTTAAAAGCATTTTCTTTAAATAAGTTTTGAATATCTCTTCTTTTCCAGTTGATGGTGATAACATATTTAAGCTGAAATTTTCATTCATATAATCATTGTCATAAGGTGCATTAATATATGCAATTTTAGTTTTTAGTGCTGTAAATCCTAATTCTTTAGATGCTTCTCTAAAAAAGAATTTCTTTTCAAAGTCTTTTGCTATAAATGGTTCAAAAATTAAAGAAGTTTTACCAGTTCCAGAAGCACCGCATACGAATGTTGATTGATATCTTGAAGTTTCAGGTATTGTAATAGTTTTTCCATTTTCAAAGTCAGTGCCTAAGTACATTTCACAAGAATATGTTCCTCTACCTTCTTTTTTAGTTGTTAAATTTATTCCACCATAGTCCCAAATAGAACGTTTTTTGTCTTTACTGTCTTGTACACCAAAGTATAACCATTTAAATACTGGAAAAATAGTAGCTAAAGGTAAATATAAAGAAATGCTAATTATTGCAGGTTTTACTACATCTGAGAAATCTGTTATAAGTTCTGTATAATTTGGTACAGATAGTAATAATAACCATGTTCCCATATTAAGCCATTGTGTAAGCATTGAAATAAATACAATATATAAGGCTATTATGAATATATAAAATAATGTAACTTTTTGTTCTTTAGATGTTGAGAACTTTGATGGACCTGAAAATAAATATGCAAAAATAGGACATGCTAATGCGAATGTGTATTGTATTGGTCCCCAATATGAGTATGCTGTACCTGTAAATATCATTAATAACATTTCTACAATTCTATCTACTGCTATAAATACTGTTAGTAAAGTTAGAACATATGTTGCGAATGTGTTTCTGTCTGTATTTAGCTTTTTTAAAAATTGGTCTATATATTTCATTTGGAAAGTCCTTTCATTAATTAAAATATCACATATATATTATCCTATAAAATGGCGAAAAAAACAAGTGGTTTAGCTAAAATTGTTTAAAAAGTCTTTATTAAAAGTTACAATTCACGGCTTATTTATATTTACTTCACTAAAGAGTTATAATATATTATTTTTTATTCATTCCTAAAAAATAATATATTATAACTCTTTTATTCTACTATTTTAAATAAGGCTGTGAGTAGTAACTATTAAAAACTTTTTAAACAATTTTGAATAAAACAATAAAAAAGGAATATAATAATTGTAAATAAAATGAAAAAGAGGTAATAATATGCAAAATGAATATGTAAGGGAAGACAAAATTATAGAAAGAACAGAGTTAGATAAAGAAATTGAATTAATAAGAAATATTATAAAAACAAGAGAAGAATTAAAAAATGCAAATAAAAATTTTGATTATGCACAAGAAGGCTTAGTTGATTATTATGCATATCAGATAAAAGCAGAACAAGCAAAATTGGATTATTTAATCAAAGTGGCTAAAGCAAAAGGAATTCAAGTAGATATGATTAATGGTATAAAGTTTGCTTCTTGGGACGAAGGGGAAGCAGTAGGATAAGTAATATTTGTCCAAATTTTAACATACAAATGGTAATAATGAATAATTTGATTTTCATTATTATCATTTTTTTGTTGGAGTTGAGAGAATGGATACAAATATTATTACTTTTTTAGCTTGTATATGTTTTATATTTATTTTTGGTAGAATTTTTATTTTGCCAATAAGAAAGATATTAAAAATTGTCGTTAATTCGATTCTAGGAGGATTAAGTATATTTTTTATTAATTTAATTGGTGCTAATTTCGGATTTCATATTGGATTGAATTTTTTTACAAGTATAGTCATTCGGACTTTTAGGTTTGCCAGGTGCTGTAGTTTTAATATTAGTTAAGTTAATTTTAGGATGAAAGGTTACAATTCAGAGTTAATTACTTGAAATAGCGCGAAGGAGTTTATATATTCAATTTTTTTAGGAGGATACGAGTAGGAATTACTTGGGGGAGCCTAAAAAAATTAATATATACACTCCTGGGAGCGAGTAGAGAAATTTAATTATGAATTGTAACTTTTAAATTAGTAAGAATAAAAAATTATTGACTTATTTTATATAAAACATTACAATCAATATATCATAAAAAATTAAAGAGACATAAATGTATAATAAGGAGGGAAATGAATGAATGAAAAAGTAAGGATTGGAATTTGTGGTTATGGCAATCTTGGAAGAGGAATCGAAAAAGAAATTGTCAAATCGCAGGACATGGAACTCGTAGGAATTTTTACAAGGAGATACCCTAAGGATTTAGTAACAGCATCTTCTGTACCAGTAATTAGTACAAATGATATGGAACAATGGAAAGACAAAATTGATGTTGTTATTATGTGTGGTGGCTCAGCGACAGACTTACCTGTACAAGTGCCAAAAGTTGCAGATATGTTTAATACTGTTGACAGTTTTGATACTCATGCTAAAATACCAGAGTATTTTGAGGCTGTTAATGAAAAAGCAACAGAAGCAGGAAAAACGTCTGTAATTTCAGGAGGATGGGACCCTGGAATGTTCTCTATTATGAGAGCATATGCAAATGCAATTTTACCAGAAGGTGGAACATATACTTTCTGGGGAAAAGGTGTAAGCCAAGGGCATTCAGATGCGATTAGACGTGTTGCAGGTGTGAAAAATGCTATTCAGTACACAATTCCAATTGAAGAAGCAATGGAACAAGTAAGAAATGGCGAAAATCCACAGTTAACTACTGCTGAAAAGCATTTAAGAGAATGTTTTGTTGTTGCAGAAGATGGTGCCGATAAAGCTGAAATCGAAAAGCAAATTAAGACAATGCCAAACTATTTCAGCGATTACAATACTATTGTGCATTTTATTACAGAAGAGGAATTAAAAGTAGAACACAATAAAATGCCACATGGTGGATTTGTAATTCATAGTGCAGAAACAGGAGAAGGAAATAAGCAGATTATAGAATATTCTTTAAAGCTTGAGTCTAATCCAGAATTTACTGCATCAGTGTTGATTGCTTTGGCAAGGGCAGCGTACAAAATGAATAAAGCGGGTCAAATAGGAGCGAAAACTGTATTTGATATTCCACCTGCAATGCTTTCTGCAAAAACGGCAGAGGAGTTAAGAAAAGAACTTTTATAATTGCAACTAATGGTATTAATATTTTGCTTTAATAGGAATTGTAGCCTAAAAAAGCATAAAGAGAGTTAAATCCAATGGGTTTAACTCTCTTTGGCTTTCCGATTTATTCTTATTCAACAGTTACTGACTTAGCAAGGTTTCTAGGTTTATCAACATCTAATCCTTTTTCCTTTGAAATATAATAAGAAAATAATTGCAAAGGAATAATAGACAAGATAGGTGAAAGAATTGTATTTGTACAAGGAATATGAATTACCTCATCAAACATCTTATCATTTATATTTTGATTTGTAACTATTAAAGTTTTAGCACCTCTTGTAATTACTTCTTGAATATTACTTACAGTTTTTTCAACTAAACTTTTGTCAGTCATAACGCCTATAACAGTAACACCACTTTCTATTAAAGCAATAGGTCCATGTTTTAATTCACCAGCAGCATAGCTTTCTGCATGTATATAAGAAATTTCTTTTAATTTTAAAGATCCTTCTTTGGCAACTGTTTCATCAATTCCTCTTCCCAAGAAGAAGATGTCTTTTTCTTGATATACTTTTTTAGAGAATTCTTTTACATTTTCTGATATTTTTAAAGTATCTTCTATTTTTTTAGGTAATTCTAAAATATCTTTTTTTAGAGTATTAATTTCAGAATTATTAATTCCTAATGTTTCTGCAAAGTAAATTCCTAAAATAGTTAGTAAAATAACTTGAGAAGTATATGCTTTTGTAGAAGCTACTGCTATTTCTGGACCTGCGTGTGTATAGATAGAATAGTCAGCTTCTCTTGTGATAGAGCTTCCAATTACATTTGTAGCTGCAATTGTTTTGGCTCCTTTTTCTTTTGAAAGTTTTAATGCTGCAATTGTATCAGCCGTTTCTCCTGATTGAGAAATAAAAATACATAAAGTTTTTTCATCAATTAAAGGGTCTCTATATCTAAATTCAGAAGCAATGTCAACTTCTGTTTGAATTCTACAAAGTTTTTCTAATACATTTTTTCCAACTAATCCAGCATGCATTGCTGTACCACATGCTACTATATAAATTCTATTAATTTTATTTAAATACTCTTTTGTAAAATTTAATTCTTCAAATTCACATTTTGAATTTTCATTTAGTCGTGCACCAATTGTTTCTCTAATTGCTGTTGGTTGTTCATATATTTCTTTAAGCATAAAATCTTCAAAACCTTCTTTTTCAGCACTTGAAGCATTCCATTCAATATTTTTAATTTCTTTTTCAATTTTATTTAAGTCTTTATCATAAAATTCTGCATCATCACGAGATAATATAGCATATTCTAAGTCATTTAATAAGTAGAAATTTCTTGTGAAAGATAAAATAGCTGGAATATCAGAAGAAATATAATTTTCTCCTTCACCTTTTCCAATAACAAGTGGACTATCTTTTCTTACTACAATCATATTATCTGGAAAGTCTTTGCAAACTATTTCAATCGCAAAACTTCCTTTTAATTCAGAACAAGCATTTTTTACAGCTTTCAAAAATGCTGATTTATTTGTAGTTGTTTCTTTATTATAGTAGTAATGAACTAAATTAGGTATAACTTCTGTATCTGTTTCAGAATAAAAAGTATATCCGTTTTTACCTAAAAATTCTCTTAATTCATTATAGTTTTCAATAATTCCATTATGAACAACACTAAATGTTTTTGAGTTATCCATATGTGGATGTGAATTTTCTTTAGATGGTTTTCCATGTGTTGCCCATCTTGTATGAGCAATACCGATTGTTCCTTCTAAATTATCAATTCCTTCTAAATTATATAAATTTTTTACTCTTCCTTGATCTTTCATAATAGAAAGTCCATTTTTTTCAATTGTTGAAATACCAGCTGAGTCATAACCTCTGTATTCCAATCTAATTAGCCCATTGATTAATATTGGGCTTGCTTTTTGTGTTCCTATGTAACCTACAATTCCACACATTTTTAATTCCTCCCTTAAATATATAGTTTTATGGAATTGAAAGTATGCAAATAAAGCTTAATTGTATCAATTTTTGTTACAATATTACTATTGTTTTTTGAATTAATACTTTGACTTTAAGCACAGCCACTAGAGCATCCGCCGAATTTTTCGATAACTCTAGACCTCGTCAACATTATTTTCTGATTTAGTTTTGACATTATATTAAATAGTGATATTAAAAAAATAGAGTAAATGTCTTGTAAAGCAAGATTTTTAAATGTCCTGGCGCTTTATTAAATTGTAACTCCTTTCTCTAAATTTTTTGCACTCTTTCAATTTACTTTATTATATTACAATAAAATGCAAAATGTAGCAAGTCTTTTTATAAATTTTATATTGCAAGTAATTCCTACTCGTATCCTCCTAAAAATAAAAATATAGTGACATCTTCGCGCTAATTAAGAAATAGATAACAGAAGTTTTTTATAATATAAACTATTGTATAAAAGAAAAATAATAGTATATAATTATATAAATTGAAAGGAGCGATTTTTTATGGATAGAAAAATTAAAGTAGTTCAGTATGGAACAGGAAAAATGAGTATATACACAATGAGATATGTGTATGAAAAAGGAGCAGAAATTGTTGGAGCAATTGATACAAATCCAAATGTAATAGGAAAAGATATTGGTGAAGTTATGGGAACAGAGAATAAAGGTGTAAAAGTAGTTTCTCTAGAAGAAGCAGAAAGTATGATGAAAGAAACAAAGCCAGATATAGCAATTGTAACAACAATGAGCTTATTTAGTGATGTAGAAGAATCTTTGATGCTATGTGCAAAATTAGGAATAAATGCTATTACTACATGTGAAGAAGCATTTTATCCAATGAATTCTAATCCAGTTGCAACAAAGAAAGTTGATGAACTTGCAAAACAAAATGGATGTACAATTACAGGAAGTGGATATCAAGATATTTATTGGGGACAGTTAATATCAAGTATAGCAGGTTCAACACATAAAATAACGAAAATAAAAGGAAGTTCAAGTTACAATGTAGAAGATTATGGGATTGCATTAGCTCAAGCACATGGAGCAGGTTTGACTTTAGAAGAATTTGACAAACAAGTAGCTTCAGTTGATAGAATTTCAGATGAAGAAAGACAGGAAATGATTAATAAAGGTGAATATTTGCCATCATATATGTGGAATGTTAATGGTTGGTTATGTGCAAAATTAGGACTAACTGTCAAATCACAAACACAAAAAACAGTACCACAAACACATACAGAAGATATAGAATCATCAACGTTACAAATGACAGTAAAAGCAGGAGATAGCACAGGAATGAGTGCTGTTGTTACTACTGAAACAGAAGAAGGTATTACAATAGAAAGCGAATGTATTGGAAAAGTGTATTCAAAAGATGACTTTGATAAAAATGAATGGACTGTAATTGGAGAGCCTGATACTACATTAGTTATTAATAGACCTTCAACTGTGGAACTTACTTGTGCTAGTATTGTTAATAGAATTCCAGATGTTATTAATTCAAAACCAGGTTATGTTCCAACAGAAGAAATGGGAGAACTTAATTATAGAGTAAAACCATTAAATGAATATGTAAAATAGACTGTCATAATCAAATTCCAAGTAATTAACATAAAAATCCTGTCAATAACTTTTGAAAATGTCCCAAAAATTTCTAAACATTAACGGAAAAA
>CANPDB010000020.1 GCA_947572725.1 uncultured Clostridium sp.
GAACTCTGTTTGAACACTTTTTATATAACTTTTAATGTTTGTGTAGGGTATACCCATTTTGAACAATTAGTTTTTTACTTCTTGCCTAACCACCACTTTAAAATTATGCATACAACATATACAATAAATAATTTCATTTTTTTAATCCTCCCAATTATCTTTATCTAAAATCATTGTTACTTCATCATTCAAATTTTCATCAAAAATTGTGTCATGTTGTTTTAATACTTTGTTAATTTCTTGTAATTCATTATCACAAATATAATTGTTGAATTCAAAAACTCCATATCTACTATAAATATATAATGCTAAAATAAAATCTTCATCATAATTTTTTCGTGATATATTATCAAGTTCATCTATTATTTTTGTTATTTTGTTTCTATCCATTTTTTAATTCCTCCTTAATTTTTTTCATAAATTCTATTTTCTAACCCATAAATAAATAGTATTTTCATAATAGGTTTTTTCCACTTTATCTATTATCAATTCATTTTTCCAATTCTCGTATTCCTCATCTGTTCTAAATGCTGTTTTGTTATAACATTGTTCACTTACTAAATATTTATAGCCATTATGTTCTTTTCTTCGTTCTTCTGTTAGCTCTGTTACACAATATTTATGATGTGTTTTCGTACTTGGCTCATTGTCTGCTATTTCTGAATATTCCCATACATTTACTTTTACTATAAAATCAAATGCCCCATTTTGACAAGCTCCACAATTTCCCCAGTCGCAAAATCTTTTTTCTTCTGTTCCTACTTTTTTAAAATTCTTATATTCTTTGTATCTCCAGCTTCCACCACTTGTTGAAAAACATATTTTACCTTTGCTGTTTATACCTATAAATGGAATATAGGCTTGTTCACAAATATAAACTTCATTTTCTAAAACCTCGTCAATGTGTGCGAATTCGTAATAAATCCCATATTTATCGGTATATTTTACAATATCCCCAGCAACTGGAACTGTTGCATTTTCTCGTTCTTTTTCCATTAGTTCTATGTATGTATTAGCTTTTTTTACTTCATAATCTGTTACATCGTAATTATAACGATGTTGTATTCTTTTTAATTCTTCAATATTTACCATTTTTAAATCCTCCTTAATTTATGGGCTTGTAACTTGTACTACTTCTAGCCCTTTAACATTTAACAATATAATTTTTCTAGTTGTGCTTTTGTTCCAACTGTAAACCCATTTTGTGCCAAAAATTCCTTTATGTGCTTTGTTGTAGTTACTGAATACCACCCAAAAATTTTGACTTGTCCGTTTTTGATTTCTGCAACTGTTGTTGCGTAACTAATTAATTTTATACTGTTATTATCTTTTTGGATTTTGGCTTTTCCATAAAAGGATTTTTGTCTACAATAAATTGGTTGTAAATTTTCCATAATAAAAACACTCCTTCCATAGTTATTATTAAAATCAAAATTTTTCTAAAAATAACTATTGATTAAGGAATGTCCATATGTTACAATATATAAAGAATATCTATAATCAATAGATTTTAGATTTTTCTAGTGGCTTTCAAATATGATTTAGTTTTAGCGGACTTTCATATTTGGAAGTTTTTTATTTTGATTTTTAACTCAATAAAATTGTACCACACCTCAAGAGAAGAAACAATAGTTTTTTGAATATTTTTAAAATTTATTTTTCTTTGTAATTATTGTGACTGTAAGCATTTATCGGTTTTTTACATACGAATTATTGTTCTATTTTTCTATGTTGTAATATCGCATTTTTCATTTTATCCCCCAATATCGGCAATTTTTATCCAATCCATAAAAAAATGTTATATATATTTATTTAATATGATTTACTCTAATTATAACAATATAAATTATATCAATTTTTAATTATATCAATTTTTAATTATCTCTATTTATAGAATCTTTAGTTTCTATAATGTTTCAATTATTAAATCTCATAGCTTTTTATATGTCTGCAAAATTCAACAGATTGCACTTTAAATGGCTTGAAAATCAATTTTAAGTTACTTATATTATAAATGTAAGTTTGTTATTACTGGTAGGATATAATGCAAACATAACTAAAATCGAAACATTAAATATAATCATATCTATATAAATTCTCATAACAAATATATAACAAAATTCATAGTAACAATAGAAACAGAAAATTTACTATATAGATTTTAAAGTATGTAGTATCTATTATGTAATATCTAATAAATACTAGCTTATGTAGTATTAGTTAAAATATTAGTGCCAGTATTACTGCATATAATTCTAATAATGGAAATCTTGATTTACAAAACTTAAATATCCATAAACTATTTTTACTACATAAATTAAACAAAAGCTAAATAAAAGCTAAACAAAAGCAAATTATCTAAAATGCTCCTCTTCTATAAATTTATTTATATACATTTGATTAAAAGTGATTTTTGACTTGCTAAAGAAAAATAATACAAATATAATCTATATAAATAAATATAATATACTAAAAACACATATAATAAGCCACTTTCTCAAAGTTCTATCTAATCACACATTAATATTACCTTTATTTGAATATAATGTTTTTTATTATCAATTATATCCATATTACAAAATACATTATTTTCATATCTTGAAAGTAAAAGTCTTTTCCTAAAATTTCAATGTAAATACTAAAAATAACTTATTTGATATTCAACTGCAAACTCTGAAAGAACTACTATGTATTTGTGCTTGTGAAGTAAATCTCTTTTTAATTATTGGGATTCACAATTTTACAACTGCTAGAAAAGTTCCTGCACTAATTATAAATTGACAAAAAGCACTTTTAAATTGCTAGAGATAGAATAGTAGCAAGTAATATACCTTTTTATATAAAAATGGCTTATATTGGATTTTGAGAATAATTAAACTATAAATATAATCGCACATTTAAAAATATGAAAAAAGAATAATGAAGAATTTAAAAATTCAAAATTTTAAAAATTAAGGGGGAATGTATATATAAGATTGTATATGTACCCCCTAAATATTTATTTTTTTACAATTAATAAATCTTGCAATGTTTCCTCTAAAGTGTTTGTATCAATTATATAACGCCTACCAATATAATTATCTTCTAAGTGTTCCAAGACTATTTTCGCATTCTGGCTAACGGTTTTATTATAATTAATATTTAATAATAGTAAAATGATAGAATAGTGCCATTTAATTAATCCATATCCCATTTTTTTATTTATTTCTTTTTTATAATCCTTAAATTTTCCAGTTGGTAAAAACTTAAAAAATTCATCATCTGCATATTGCTGTATGTTCGTATCTTCCAACACAAAATTCACACTTTCCCCTGATATTGTTTTATTTGTTCCTAACATTTCTGTTAAAATATTTCCTAACTCGCTTACTTTTAGATATTTTTTCGGTTCTCCTATTACTTCATCAATATAATTTAATAATTTACTTTCCTTTTGATTCTCCATAACTTCCATTTACTCCTTTTATTTTATCATTTATTTTTTGTTTATTTACAGTTACGAGTTGGGATACCTTAACGCCTTGCGTTAATCTATTGACAACTAATTCAAGTTTCACTTGCATTAGTTTGCCAGTTAACTTTGTTTACCTTTTCTTCTTTATATAGAAAGAGGTTAACTTTTTTAAAAAATAAAAAATCATTGCGAAGAATATAAGGCATTGCGAAGCCAATGTCTATATTCGCTTCAATCATTTCCGACAGGAAAGGATTGCTTCCAAACTCGTAACTGTGAATTAATTTTATGGAAATATAAAATTTTGGTTATTTACTATAATATTTTCATACTCCATAAACTCTTTAACTGTTATATTATCAATAACTTTATTTTTCATAATCGTTTTACCACTTGATTTGCTGTAATCTATTCCAATATACTTCCCAACAGCTGACTTTTGATATACTCCTTTTATGATATTACCTTTTTTATCATATTTAATTACTTCTTTTGGAATATTACCATTTTTTATTTTTTGGAATAAGTCAATGACTTTTTCTACATAAGTTTTTGGTGATTCATTATCTGGAATATCTTTTGTATTTTTAATTTTCTTATATTTGAAAAGTCTGTCATATTCTTGGGTATTATCAATATTGCAATTTGGCAACATCTCAACAACCATATCAAATACTTTTGTGTCCTTTGTTATGATTACAACATTTGTATTTTGACTCATATCACGACTAACTCGCTTTACAGCTTGATAAATGTCGCTTGCTATTTGTTTTTTTCTGTACTGCTCAAAATCTAGATTTTCAAATTCATAGGCATTACTGCTACCTCTCCTAGCATTCCAGTTTGTAGGCTCTCCCCACCATATTTCTTTAGAATCATTTTCATCACAAAAAGTTTTTCCAGAGAAATATAAATATTCTAAAACTATTTCGTGGTCTGGTAAATATGGCGTTTGGGCAATAATAACATTTTTAAATTCTTTGTAATCATTATTACTCCTTAAATTTGCAAAATAGCTTGAATGATAACCTTTATATCTCTTTTCTGCACTATCTTTGTCGTCAACTATTAAAGTGTCATCTTTCCCCAATATATCTGCAATTCTTTTAACTGAATCATAGTAATCTATATACTTATCTTTTCCACTCATACTTGAATTAGCTTGTACTTGCGTAACATTCCAATTTTTATAATCAAGTACACTTTCATAATCTGCTATTTCAAATAATTTTGGTTTCAAGTCGTATGCACCATTTAAAAAGGCAGAAGCGTCAAGAATAATGTTAGTACTTAGTTTCCAATATTCTATTGTTCTATCGACTGTATGTAAAACATTATTCCAGATTATCGCTGTTCCATTATAAAAATGCACCATATCACTAATTTTTTGACACAACTGTTTCTTATTTAGTTGGAATTTTTGCAAGTCTCTATCTTCTAAGTTGTTTCTAATCATTCTATTTAATTCTCTACATTTTGATTTTATTGTCTCTATCTTAGTTACTGCATTAAAAAAATGTCTCTTATTATCTGTAACAGTCATATAGTTTTTAATCTCTGATACAATTTCCTCAAAAATTTCTAGCAAATATTTATTCCCCAATGATTGCTCCATAACTATGATGTCATTTAAGCATATTGCTTTTTTAGAGCATAAAGAAATCCATTCGTCCAGTATCAAAAGGTCTCGATTTTCTGTGAATTTTTTTCGTAAAGACTTATTTTGTGCCAATATTTCATATTGTCGGTGTGTTGCAATAATAATGGGATATATTTGCAATTTTTTCTCTAGGTCTCTATTATCAATAATAGTGTCTTCATTAACAGCAAACGAAATATTTTCTCTAAAAACTTTGTTAATTTTCTCTGCTATTCTTTGTCCCTCTGCTTTTTGTCTTGTAAGATAAAATGTACCATGTCCATCTATCATGCTATGTCTTGCGATTATTCCTCTTTCTGCTGTAAATGTTTTACCTGTTCCACATTCCAGAGGTTCTATTATGAATTTTTTTGCATTAGGATATACAAAATTATTGTTTTCATCAATAATAACTTTTCCGACTGTTTATTATTCTATCTTGTAATCTCTTTTTATATTGGGTTAATCTTGCCTTGTCGCAATTTTCTATTTCATAATTAGATTGTGAGTATATGTAATCAAAACCATAAATTGGTTCTTTTACTTTTTTCAATTTTCCCCTCCTTCCTGTGACTGTAGGAAATACCACCGTTTTTTAGTGTAAGTGGTACTCTCTTCTACTGTAACATTCTACAAAATAGCATTTTCTTTACAATATCATCTGTTGTAGATATTACACACTATGAACACTTTTTAGACAAACTCTAAAAAGCTCATACATACAACTTTTAAGTTATGTTTTTTAACTTGGAATCACATTTGTAATAGACAAGATTTTTTTTGCTTTCTTTCTATCATTAAATGGCACTTTCCATTTTCCACCCACAACTTTTCCTTTTACTTTTGCATAATCTGTTGGTTCTCCAACTTCTGCATGCAATTTGTCGTAAACAGGCTTACAAGATGTAAACACATCTAATGTTTGAACAAAGTAGTCAACATTTATTGTTGTTTCTTGCTCTTCAATAGGTACTCTTGTCATCTGTTTTTTTCTCATTTTTAGATTCTCCTTTCCTTTTTACTATTATTAATAATTTATTATTAATTTTCTCTATTAAACTATACTATACTTAGGTATAGCAAATAGAAAATAAATATGTTAAAATTATTTTTAGATAAAAATTAAATAATAAGTTATTTGTTCTAAATATTATTTTTTAAGGAAGGAATGAAAGTAAATGGCTGAATTAAAAGATGTAGGCTCAAGATTAAGAACTGCAAGAAAAAATAAAAGAATTACAGCAAAAGCATTGGGAAGTATGTTGGGTCTTTCAGAAGATATGATATGCAAAATTGAAAGAGGCGAAAAAAATATGCAAACTAAATATAGAGGTAAATTGTATAAAATATTAGGTATAGATATTTTTGAAAATTTCTCTGATGAAACTTTTTTTTCTGGAGTTTTTGATTTTTTCAAAAAAGTACTAATAACATATAATTTGACAAAATATGAATTAGAATATGTTAAATTATCCTTAGAATTGTACTATTGTACAGATTATAATAAAATAGCATATAAAGAAGAAAAACTATCTAAAATGTACGGATATAATAAACAAAAAGAAAATATTGATAATGTAGTAACCTATGCTAAAAGTTTTTTTGACGATATACTCACAAAAGAAAAAATATATAATATCAGGAAAGACGATTTGTATGATATTATTGAATCTTTAAATGCTACCGAATTAGTAAACGATAATCTGATTCCTGTCTACAATGCTTCTACATTTTTTCCTTATATTAATAATATTCAACAGAATCATGCCATAAGCTATCATTTTTTGCCTAAAAATTTAGTTTCTGATAAATATGAATATATTGGATTGCAAGTTACAGAATTTATTTTAGAAACTAAAACACCTAAGTATAAACCTTTGGATATTATTGTGTTAAGAATTAGCGAGGAATTTCAAAACGGAACTGATGTTTTAGTAGAATATAAAGGAGCTCTATATATAAAAAATCTTTATATATATAATGAAACTTTTACTTTAACAAATCCTAGTGAGTTGAATCCTAGTCCACAAAAATATAAATTAGAAGATTATCCTCAATTTAGTAAAGAATCCGAATGTTTTAAATTAAGAATAGTTGGTACTATTATAGATGTATTTGATTCAGGTCAAATGAGTTATAATTATTTAACACATAATTATTATTTTCCAATACCGAATCTAAAAAATCAAAAAATACCTTCATAAAATAACACTAAAATAAGAAAGTAAATGAAATGATAAAATTTTATTTACTTTTTTATTTTTATATTTGCTATACCGAAGTATAGTCTTATATTCTATGTTTAGAAATTTTTATAATAGGCATTGTATACAAGGTTATGCTTTATTTATGTAAAAAAACAATATATTTTTATGAGGGGGGATTAAACAATGGAAGTAACAGAAGATATTTTTGAAAAGTACCCAGATGTTCTAACATTCAACCAAATGCGAGAAATGTTAGGAAACATTGGAAAAACACTAGCTTACAAGCTATTGCAAAATAAAGAAATAGAATCTTTTAGATTAGGAAAAAATTACAGGATTCTAAAAAGTAAAATAATTGAGTATTTAGAAAGACAGTAGACAAGTTGGCTCACTATGTGCTAATATAAAGAACAGATTACTAAATAGTGGGCTAAATTCAAACTGTTATGAGAAAAGAAAGGAAGTAAAAGATTATGGAAAAAATAGATGTAACAGTTAGCTTACAAGAAAAAAGAGGAATTTATCAAGCAGTAATGCAATATAAAGATAAAAACGGAATTAAAAAATACAAATGGATTTCAACAGGAATAAAAATTATTAAAGGACAAAAAAAAGAACTAAAAAAATTAGCAGATGAAAAGGCTGAACAACTTAGATTAGAGTTTGAACAACAACTAAATCAATCTAATTGCTCTAATAATATTGAAGATAGAAGAAATGTTTTATTCTCTGATTATGCTATTTCGTGGTTAGAAAGTATTTCTAATGCAAAGGAAGAAACAACTATTGGTGGTTATGAATCAAATATAAAGTCTATAATATGTCCTTATTTTAGGGAAAGGCATATTAAACTGACAGAGTTACAAACACTAGATTTACAAGATTTTTATGACTATCAATATAAATTAGGAAAAAGCCCTAGAACAGTTTTACATTATTATAGGAATATCAATCAAATATTGGAAAAAGCAAGAAAAACCAAACTAATTATGATAAATCCAAATGATGATTGTGAAATTGAAAAACCAAAACAGTTTATTCCAGATGTTTATTCTAAGAAAGAGTTAAAAATTTTTTTAAACAAAATTAAAAATACGGACATAGCAATTCCAATAATGTTAATTGGATTTTATGGGCTTAGAAGAAGTGAAGCTTTACGGAGTTAAGTGGCAAAGAGTAAATTTTGAAGATAATCAAATAACGATTGCTCATACTGTTGTAGCAACAACAAAAAATGGAAAGCGTATTATTGTTAAAAAAGATATTCCAAAAAGTCATCATAGTTATAGAACTTTTCCAATCGAACCAATTTTAAAAGATTTTTTACAACAAGCCTATAAAAAACAAAAGGAAAATAAAAAACTTTTTGGAAATTCTTATTTGAATGATGAAAATTATGTATCTGTAAATATAGATGGTAGCTTAATTTCACCAGATACCTTAACTAGAAAATTTAAAAAATTCCTAAAAGATAACAACTTACGAAAAATAAGAGTACATGACCTTAGACATAGTGTAGCCAGTATTTTATTAAATAATGGAGCAAATTTAAGAGAAGTACAAGAATGGTGTGGACACGCAAATGTTTCAACAACTGAAATATATACACATCTTGATAGTAGTTCAAAAGAACATTCTGCTAAAATAATGTCTAATATTTTTTCAAAAGTATCATAGAAATTTATTGTAAAAAGATTAGACATTAGATTAGACATATTGAAAATTGACAAAAAAATAATACCAAGTGCATTCCATAAAACCCTTGATATTAAAGTCATTGGTGCGGATGAAGGGACTCGAACCCCCACACCGAAGTACTGGTTCCTAAGACCAGCGCGTCTACCAGTTCCGCCACATCCGCATATTTACTTGACAATAGTTATAATAGCACATTCAGACTTCTATTGTCAAGTGGTTTTATTCATTTTTTACTTTGCTAACCAACTAAATTTTCTAATTATTTACTAAATAATCGCTATAATTCACAATTTGACAGCATTTATAACTTACATATTAAAATATAAAATTAATCCACCTATAATTGCTATTAGAAATCCTAAAATCTTTAATCCACTTGAAGCTTCATTTTGATCTCCAAAACTGAAAAACCTTTTTGTTATAATTCTTGCATCATATATCATAATTACACCTGCTAGTATTATTAGTGCTAAAATCATTTTTATTACTATTTGAAACATAATATCAACATCCTTTTATTAACTATTTATATATTAATATCTTTAGTATCAAAAGTCAAGCATCTATTTGCAGTATTTATTTATAAATATTTACAAATATAAGTTTCATTTCACATTTTAGTTGTAAGCTTTCTACTTGCTCTTGGAAATTTATATTTCAATTCTATTTGTAAATTTGTCTTTAATTAATTCTTTTAATTTTAAATTTTCTTTCTTTTCCAATTTTGGATCTTCAGAAACTATTTTATTAGCAGCAGCTTGAGCAAGCTTTAATACAGAAATGTCTTCAAATAGATTAGCAATTTTAAATTCTGGTAAACCATGTTGCATTGTTCCAAAGAAATCTCCTGCACCTCTTAACTCTAAATCCTTTTCAGAAATAACAAATCCATCATTAGTGTCACACATTACTTTCATTCTTTCTCGAACATTCTCACTTTTCCCCTCAAATTTTAATACACAATATGATTCATATTCTCCTCTTCCAACTCTTCCTCTTAGCTGATGAAGTTGTGCTAATCCAAATCTTTCTGCATTTTCTACCACCATAATATTAGCATTTGGTACATCAACTCCAACCTCTATAACAGTTGTAGAAATTAAAATGTCTATGTTTCCTTCTTTAAATTCTTGCATAATAATATCTTTATCTTTTGGTTTCATTTTTCCGTGTATATATTCAACTCTATATTCTGTAAAGATTTGATTTTTATAAATTTCATATAATTCTTCCACAGATTTTAAATCCATCTCTTCATTTTCTTCTACTAATGGACATACAATATAAGCTTGTCTTCCCTGCTTTATTTGCTTCTTTATAAATCCATTTACTCTTTCTGTCATATTTTTTCTAACAGCAAATGTCTCTATTTTCTTTCTATTTGGTGGTAATTCATCAATAATTGAAATATCCAAATCTCCATATAAAATTAGTGCAAGTGTACGTGGAATTGGTGTTGCCGTCATAACTAATATATCTGGATTTTCACCTTTTTCAGCAATTTTTGTTCTTTGTTTTACACCAAATCTATGTTGTTCATCTGTTACTACTAACCCTAATTTTTTAAAAATTACATTTTCTTCTATTAATGCATGAGTTCCAATTAATATGTCAATTTCTCCATCTTCTAATCTTCGTAATAATTCTTCTTTCTTCTTTTTACTTATGCCTGAAGTTAGTAACTCACATTTTATATCTAAACTGTCAAAAATTTTCTTAAAGTTTTCTAAATGTTGTGTAGCCAAAATCGCTGTTGGTGCCATAATTGCTGCTTGATATCCAGATTTTACAGCTTTATATGCTGCACACATTGCAACTACAGTTTTACCTGAGCCAACATCTCCTTGTAACAATCTATTCATTGACTTTTCAGATTCCATATTATTATCAATTTCTTCTAATACTCTTAATTGTGCCTTTGTTAATTTAAATGGCAAATTATTTATAATATCTGACATTTTCGCATTTTTATCAAATTGAATTCCTTTTTCTTCTGTCATGTAATTATTTTTTAGTTCTAATAAAGCTAATTGTACAGCAAATAATTCTTCAAATACTAGACGATTTCTGGCTTTATTAAAATCTTCAAACTCTTGTGGAAAATGTATACTTTTTATTGCTTGGTTAATCTCTTCTAATTTGTGTTGTTTTACTATGTAATCTGGAAGCGTTTCTTCCAATTTTCCCTCTATCTCTAATAAACCCGCTTCTATAATTTTTCTTAATACATTTTGAGAAAGATTAAAAGTTAGAGGATAAATAGGCACAATTCTACCTGTATTTTTTGTTTTATCAATATCATCAAACACTGGTGATGTCATACTTATTTTTCCATATTGATTACTTATTTTTCCATAAAATCTATATTTCTTACCTACTTCAAATCTACTTTTCAAATAATTTTGATTAAACCATGTAATTGTTGCTGACATAGTCTCATCTCTAATAACCAACTTCTGCATTGTTTTATGCGGAATTCTTACTTCAGATAATCTACTACATACAATTCCTTCGATTAAAACCTCTTCTCCATCTACACATTCATAAATACTCTTTGGCTTACTCCTATCTTCGTATGTTCTTGGATAATATGTTATTAAATCTTTTAAAGTATAAATTCCTAATTTATTTAGTAATTTTACTCTATTAGGACCAACACCTTTTATATATTTAACATCTTTATTTAAATCCATTCTATTCTCCTTAAATCTGTTGTTAGGTTGCCACTGGTTCCGGGTTTTTTTGGCAACTTGAAAATATCTTATTAGTATTCAGTTATAAATAATAAATTTATGAAATGATGAATGCAAATAGAATTATATTACAAATTCTAAAATTAACAAATGAGAGAATCTTGGGACTTGTATTTGAGAGAGGCCTATTTGTTAATTCTAGAATTTGTTTATAATGCAATGTAGCCGAAGAATGAAATAAATTTATTATTTATAACTGAATATTAATTTAATGTTAGAATATTGCCAAAAAAACCCGGAACCAGTGGCAACTTTTCTTATTCATTTTACTTTCAATAGTTTAAAGTCCAGTCCATCGCAACTTACAAGCTTAAATTCTATTCCAAAGTATTCTCCTTGTATTGCTTCTTTTATAGATGCACTATGCAAATGTCCATAATAACATCTTTTTATATTATATTTTTGGAGTATTTTTATAAAATCATTTGTTTCATTATGTATGATATTAGATAATGTTATAGGTGGATAATGCATAAATACTATTATTTCTTTTTCAACTTTACCTTTTTCAACCGTATCTATTTTACTTTCTGTTTCACTTTCATATTCTTTAATTTCATAATTTTTAGTTTTCTGATTTTCATTTATGTATTTCTCAATTCCGTCTTGGATTGATAATTCTAGCCTTAATGCTTCTCTTTTTAATAGTTTTTTGTCTTCCTTTTCTTCTGATATGCACCATCCTCGTGTTCCTACTAATATTAGATTTTCATATTCATATGAGTTATTGTATAAGAAATCAATATTGTCAAATTTATTTTCTTTTAAGTAATTTTTCATATTAGTTACAGTTGTCCACCAGTAGTCGTGATTTCCTTTTAACAATATCTTTTTTCCTGGCAATGCATTCAGATAGGAAAAATCTTCATATGTATCATTTAAATACGTAGACCATGAAAAGTCTCCAGGTAATACTACTATATCATTTGGTTTTACTTTTTCAATCCAATCTTTTTTTATTTTTTCTTCGTGCCCTTCCCAATTTTCTCCAAATATACTCATTGGTTTATCTTCGTGAAATGATAGATGTAAATCTCCTATTACATATATTGACATTTAATTCTCCTATTTATATTTATCTCTAACTTTTCTATTTTTTGTTTACAATTCATAGCCAGTAATTTTATATACTAAATTTTATTATTACTTACTTAAGTCATGAATTGTAACATTTTTTATTTACTATAATTTTAGATTTGGTATAGCATTTAAATTCATTTCATCTCTTTTTCCTGATATAAAATTATAGTATCCTGCTGATGCTATCATTGCTGCATTGTCTGTACATAATTTTAAATCTGGCATATATACTTTTATTCCTTCTGCTTCTAACTCTAAAAATGCATTTCTAATAAAAATGTTAGCAGATACTCCTCCTGCTAAAGCTACTGTTTTTACTTTTGTTTGTTCTATTGCTTTTCTGATATTTTCTGTTAAGATTTCAGTTATAACCTTTTCAAAACTAGCACATAAGTCTGCTTTATTTATATCTGGATTTTTATGGTTTAAATTTATTACTGCTGTTTTTATTCCACTAAAACTAAAGTCTAAATTCTCAAAATGTGTCTTTGGTAATTTTATATTTGCTTGTCCTTCTTTTGCTAGTTTATCTACCTTAGGTCCGTCCTGGGTATCCTAACCCTACTACTCTTGCAACTTTGTCAAATGCTTCTCCGTATTGCATCATCTCTTGTTTTCCCTAATACTTCAAATTCTGTATAATCTTTTACATGTATTATTTGTGTATTTCCACCAGACATCATCATACATATAAATGGTGGTTTTAGTTCTTTATATGTAATATAATTTGATGCTATATGTCCTTGAATATGGTTAACTCCCACTAATGGTTTATTTGTCGCAAAGCTTAATGCTTTAGCATATGATAAACCTACTAATAATGCACCTACTAACCCTGGTCCATAAGTAGGTGTTATTGCATCTATATCATCAAATTTCACTCCTGCTTCTTCTAATGCTTTTTTTGTAACTCTAGAAATAGCTTCAATATGATTTCTTGAAGCTATCTCTGGCACTACTCCTCCATATTTTTCATGAATGGGAATTTGTGTGTCTATTATATTTGATAGAACCTCTCTACCATTTTTTACAACTGATACAGAGGTTTCATCGCAACTAGATTCAATTCCTAATGTTAGTATATCTTCTTTCATTTTTTTCATTTTTTTCATTTTTTTCATTTCTTTCATTTCTTTCACTTCTTTATTTTTATTATTTATATCCAGTAGCAATTTTGTCTTTAAAGTTTATATATTTTTTATGCAGTAGCAATTCTTAGAGTTCCACAGGCTTTCAGTATATTATTTTTCTAAATTCCAAAAATCATGCTTCCAAGAGTCATAATTCCTGTTGATATTAATTCAATTACTGGTGAAATAATTCTTCCTGCAATTCCTGTTACCCAAATAACAACAAATACAATATAAAAAATATATTCATTGTTTCTAAACCATTGCTTTGCATTATATGGTAAAAATGGCATAATGATTTTTGAACCATCTAATGGTGGTAATGGTATTAAGTTAAATACTCCTAATCCAATATTAATTGAGATTGTTGCAGATATTAATAGCATAATAATTCTTCCTGTTGTAGAATAAATAAAACCTAAACCTGCAAATTTCCAAATTGCAAAATATATAAGTGTAAATACAATTGCAAGGATAAAGTTCATTAAAGGTCCTGCTAATGATACTATTGCTTCTCCTTTTTCCATGGACATTTTTCTAGTATAGTTAGATGGATTTACATGAACTGGTTTTCCCCAACCAAATCCAGCAAATAAAAGTAATAAGCTCCCTATTGGATCTAAATGGTCAAATGGATTTAAACTCAATCTTCCCTCCATTTTTGCTGTATTGTCTCCTAATTTATATGCTGCAAATCCATGAGCAAATTCATGAAATGTAATTGCAATTAATACACCTGGTATGCTTGCTAATAATGCAAATAATGCACTTGGATTTGTTATATAATCAGCTACTGTTGTTATTACCATAATTGCTATAATAACATATACTATTCTTTTATCAAATGAAAAATTAAACATATTTTCTCTCCTTATTTTTTATACTTTCGTGTAAGATTATCATAGTTAATACTATATCATATAAAGCTTAAAAAGTCCACCAAATGAACAAAATTAACTTGTACTTATTAGTGATTTTAATAATTTGTTTATCTAATATTACAATTCCACATTTTCTTTTGTTATAAATTTATAAATTGTAAGACCAAATATTATAGCAAATACAATGATTAAAAAATATTGCATTGTTGGGGAAATTCTTGGTAATAATGCAATAATAAAGTCAGGAATATTAGCCACAATATGAGCAACTATGGCTGGTAATAAAGACTTTGACTTTACGTAAATAATTCCAAATATACTTCCCATTATTATAGCACCTATAACTAATAATATCCCTCCTGCCATAATATGGATTACTCCAAATAATAAAGAACTTAATATAACTGCAATAATGTTACTATACTTTTTCTGTAAAGTTGTTAGAATAAGACCTCTACATATGACTTCTTCAGTAATTGGAGAAACTAATAAAAGTGCTATTATTTGAAGTACTGTTCCCAAATATGGTAATATGCTAGAATAATATTCTACGCTTGATTTTATTTGAATAGCATTTTCAAAATTCATATTATAAGTTAGTAATGCAAAAACTGAAGAAAAACAAAAAGCACTAATACATGGTAAAACATATTTATTTATACTAACTGCTTTTATATTTATTTCATGTAATAACTTTTTCTTTCGTACTTTAAAAAATAATAATATTATTAAGATGGTAAAAATATTTGTAAGAATAGTTAATCCTAGTACATTATTATTCATAAAACTTTCTACTTCATTCATATTTCCCTTTAAATTTGCAATAACTATGGCTATTAGTGACATTACTATCACTTGAAATATCATATAGAATAATATATAGCTAAAAGCTTTCAAAATATTTTTCAAACTTAATCTCCTTATAACTCCCTATTTTTCTAATTGTTATAATAACATAAATAAGAGTAATTATCAAATAATTACTCTCATTCAAATTATAATCTTTGGATTACAATTGTTATGTTATAATTTTTTTCGACGTATTGAGCCGAAAATATTAAAAAAATAATTTAACTTAACTGGATTATTATGCGTTATTAAGAGGCTTCATTGTTGGAAATAGTAAAACATCTCTTACTGAAGCAGCATCTGTTAATAACATTACAAGCCTATCTATTCCTATACCTAAACCACCTGTTGGAGGTAGACCTATTTCTAGTGCATTAATATAATCTTCATCCATCATACCTGCTTCTTCGTCTCCTGCATCTCTTGCTTCAACTTGTTTTTTAAATCTCTCATATTGGTCTATTGGATCATTTAATTCTGAGAATGCATTTCCATATTCTCTTCCACCAATAAATACTTCAAATCTTTCAGTCATTTTTTTGTTGTTTGGACATTTTTTTGCAAGTGGTGAGATTTCTACTGGGTATTCATATATAAATGTAGGTTGGATTAGTGTTTTTTCTACATACTCATCAAAGAATAAACTTATTACATCTCCTCTTGTTTCTTTTGTTTTATCTGGTATTTCAATTCCTCTTTCTTTTGCTAACGCTACTGCTTCTTCATCAGAATTGATTTCATTAAAGTCCACTCCACAAGCTTCTTTTATTGAATCTACCATTGTTATTCTTTTCCATCCTGGTGTTAAATCTATTTCTTGTCCTTGATATGTAATTTTTGTTGTTCCTAATACTGTTTGTGCTGTTTGTGAAAAGATTTTTTCAGTTATATCCATCATATCGTGAAAATCTTCATATGCTGCATATAGTTCAAGCATTGTAAATTCAGGATTGTGTCTTATATCCATTCCTTCGTTTCTAAATACTCTACCTATTTCATAAACTTTATCAAATCCACCTACTATTAATCTTTTTAGATTTAATTCTAATGCGATTCTTAAATACATATCTATATTTAAGGCATTATGATGAGTTATAAATGGTCTTGCTGTTGCTCCACCTGATATTGTGTTTAATACAGGTGTTTCAACTTCTAAGTATCCTTCTTCTTCTAATATTTTTCTTATATTACTAATAATTTTACTTCTTAATATAAAGTTTTCTTTTACTTCTGGGTTTACTATTAAGTCTGTATATCTTTGTCTATATCTTAAATCTGGGTCTTTAAGTCCATGGAATTTTTCTGGTAATGGTCTTAGTGATTTTGAAAGTAATGTAACTTGTTTTGCATGTACTGATATTTCTTCTGTTCTTGTTTTAAATACAAAACCTGTTATTCCTATGATATCTCCTATATCCCATGTTTTAAATGCTTTGTAGCTTTCTTCTCCTAAATCATTTATGCTTACGTAGCTTTGGATTTTTTCGTCACAGTCTTGAATTGTACAAAATGATGCTTTTCCCATAATTCTTTTCGCTATAATTCTTCCAGCAACTGTAACATCTTTTTCTTCAAATTTCTCATAATTTGATTTGATTTCTCCTGCTGTATTTGTTCTATTAAATTTTGTTATTTCAAATGGGTCTTTTCCTTCTTGTTGTAATTCTGTTAATTTATCTCTCCTTATTTGCATTAAGTGATTAATATCTAATTCTTCAACTTCGTTGTTGTTTTGATTGTTTTCTTGCATTTTATTATCATTCCTTTCTTAAGACATATATCTAGTTTTTAAAAATTTTTATGCCTTATCTTTCTTATCTATTTTTTATGTTTTATATTATATAGCAAAAGTAGCTAAAAGTAAAGCTTTCCATAATAAGTACTAAAAATTCCAATTACTTTTTATTTTAAATTTTATTAATTTTGAATAGCGCGAGAAGAGTTATAATTATTTATTTTTGAGCGACTCCGGGGTGACCGTTCAAAAATTCTTAGAAAAGTTTAATAACTTTTCTATAGAATTTTTAGAATGGGGCAGTGAAAATAATAAATAATTATAACTCTTTGGGAGCGAGTAGATATTTTTAATTTAAAATAAAAAGTAATTAGAATTTTTTGTAATTGTTTCAATAAAATATTTATTGAATATTAAATCTATTCTTATCTATTTGATAATTTTGTTGTACTTCATCATTTGTAAGAACTCTATTATAAATTTTAAAATTATTTAATTTACCGTAATATGGTTGTTCATTACGTTCAGAATTATTCAATATTCCAAATAAAGAATCTGCAGATTGGATTATATCAATAGTTCCATTGTAATTGTATGCCATATCATTATTAATATTTATTTTAAAATTATTTTCTGTTTTGTTACATCTTATTGTAATAGCTAATGGATAATTGCTATTTAAAAAATTATATTTATGTGTGCATACAGTATTTCCAAATGTAATTACTAATGAGTCATCATATATTTTTGCAAGGTATCCTGCATTATCACTTGTATAAAAATCATATAATGTTGCTCCATTAGAGTTTGAATCATAAGACTCCAATACAAACTCTATTGTAAAATCAGTTAATTTAATATTTTCGCTATATTTTCCTGTGATTCCACTTTCATTATTGCTTAAACTTATACTTTTTTCATTCCAAGTATGTTCATTTTTAATTTGTGCATCATTTTTGTTTGTGCTTAAATCTTCCCATATTTCTGTGTCTGGGCTATTTCCTTTTCTTGTATTAGTATTTCCATCATAGTGCAAAACAAGTCCTTCTTCTATATATCCAATTTGTGTTGTTATATGCTCTGATTCTATTTCTCCATTTTGTAAATATATATTATATTTTCCAGCTTCTTTTATTGTAAAATTTAAGTCTTCACTTGTGTTCCAATAATCATCATTTTCTTTTTGATATCTTACTTTCCATTTATTAATATAACCATCATATTGAATGTTGCTGATTATGACTTTATATTCATTTTGTGCTATTAAATCTATATTTATATTAAAAGTTGGCTTTGCTTCATTTCCTTTATAATTAATATTATATACTCCAATTTGTTCTGGTGTGTAATACTTTTTATCTTTATATTCTATTCCATTATAACTTACGATACTTCTTGTTTGTACATTAACAAAAAAATCTTGTTCTACTCCTTCTATTTTTAAGTCTTTTATAGTTTGCATACTAAAATATCTATATCCTGTTTGGTCTGTTATTCCTGAGTTTGTTTCTGTAAATATTTTGTTTGCTTGTTGTTGCACTTGTGAATTTGCTTGTATTTCTTCTCCTAGATCTAATATTTCTGTTTCATTAATTTTTTCATTGTTTTGCCATTTTTCGTACAATTCATTTACTTGTGTTTGCATTATTTTTAACTCTGCACTAAATCTTGTAAATTCTGATGATTTAATTGCATCTATTCCACTATATGTTGCAACAGATGCTAAAATTAGTATTACTACAATTGTTATTACTAGTGCTACTAAGGTTATTCCTTTATTGTTTTTGGCTATTTTTTTCATTGGTTTCCTCCAATTTATGGCTTGTTTTTTATTATTATATTCTAACTTTTTTCTTTTTTCAAGCATTATTTTTTATTTAAATTTGTAAATTATCACAGTTCAGTTAAATTATTTCCAATAGCACAAAGAAGTTTATATTTAAATATTTTGAAATATAATTTATACATTAATTTTTTGTATTACATTCCATATTTCGATTGATTTTTCATTATATTTATGTTATACTATTATTGATACTATCAATATACTTGAGGACAATGTTTTAATGTCCTCTAACCACCAAAAGGAGGTAAGCATGAGCCGACTTTCGATATTAGATGCGCTTTCCCAACATACAGAGAGCGTTCCTAGATTATTCTTTAGAAACAATTATTCATATGTAATAATTATTTTTAATGATAGTTTACCTCGAGAGGAAGCTACTAACATCAGGCACACACTGAAAAAGTTCGGAAGAGTTCTTTCACATGATGATCAGAAGGAGCTTTCTACTTTTAGAGTGATTGCACAGCAGTAGATTTTACCTCTTTTGAAAAGGCCTCTCCCTATGGGAGAGTGCCTTTTTCTATATATATATTTTTTTGATAGAGCTGTGAATATTTTACAACTTTTTCTTGGCTCCTTTGCGTAGGACGTATTCGAAAAATCTATCGCAAAAAAGTTACTTATTTCCGTTTCAAATGTAGTTATAGCAATAGTTTTCAAAAAATGTACCCACAAATCAGTATTTTTTGCTATTAACTATGTTTTTAATTTAACATAAAATTTTAGGTTTGGCAATACTTTTTAAAAACTTTTTTATTTGCTTATATAATCCAATACGTCTGCTACATTCTCAAAAATCATACTAGCAACTTCCTTTGCTCCTTTTTCTGCAGTTATCATTGAAAAGCCATTATATTCTTTTATCATTGAAATATCATTTCTTCCATCTCCTATTGTAGCAACATATTTTTTATCTATTTTTAAAATTTCTATTAACTTCTTTATGGCATTATCTTTTCCTGCATCTTTTGAAACAACATCTACAATTACAAAATCATGATTATCATAATACATTCCTGGAAATGCTGAATGTGCTTTTACATGCTCTTTAAATATATCATTTATTTCATCTTCAATAGTTTGAGCTAATTCATAATTTGATGTTCTTATTCGTATCTTCAATAATTCTTGATTTTTGTATTCTACTTTATCTTCATCATCATAAAAAAATACTTCTATATTTTCCTTTGTTTTTAGATAGTCTATTATTTTATTGGAAATTTGGGGGTTAATTGATTGTTCATATATTTTTTCATTATTTTTATTAAAAATTACTGCACCATTATTTGAAATAATATAATCATATAGAATATTATATTGTTTTATTACATTACTAACACTAGTTTTACTTCTTCCTGTAACGATAACAAATTTTCCACCATTGTTTATATATTCTTCAATAGCTTTCACATTCTTGCACATATTTTCTTCTGTAATATATATTGTTCCATCATAATCACTAAATACTATTTGCTTTTTTAACATCACGTTTGTTATCCTTTCATATTTCTAATAAAATATATTTTCTACTTTTTGGTCTGGATGATTTTCTTTCATTTCTACAGTTTCCCAAGGATATATAAAAAGTTTTTCTCTTGGTAAATCAAAACCATAAAATCCTTTTACTATTTCTTTAGGCATATTCTCTTTTCCTCTTATACAAATTGTAGAAAATAATATTCTTGCCTTTGGTAAAGTCTTTCTTATTTCATCAAGTGCAGTATTAACTGTATCTCCTGAACTATAAGTACCTTCTACCACTAATAATGTCAATTCTTTATCCTTATCTAAATCTTTTAATGAATTTAATAATATTATATGGTCATAGATTCCATCTTGTTTTATCTTTTTTACTTGAATTGGTGCGAATTTTATTAAATTTAATTCATTTGCAATGTACACAGCAGGTACTGCACCACTTCGTAAAATTGGTACAACATAATCAACTCTTACATTATTACTTTTACAATATTCATCTATTTCTTTTGAAACTTTTAAACAATAATTCTTAAATTCATCATGTGTCATATCTCTTATTTCATCTTCATATTGTATTTTTTCATTACTTCTTGTATTCATTTTAATCCTCCTTTACTCCCCTTGTAAATTATATTTTAATAACAGCTACTATTGCATTTTCTAATAATTCATTATATTCTTCTTTTGTAACACTTAATATTTCAAACGATTTTAACTGGTCTTGCATTTCAATAAATCTATGAATCTCTATATCTTTAAATCCTATTTTCATCATAAATAATTTTATATGTTCTATATCATTAAATCTGTATTGTAAATCATTTCTTGAAGTAACTTGATTTAAGTTTTTATTAAAATCTGGTAAGCATACATTTTGCTTTTCTATAAACTTTTTAGGTGTAACATCGCAAGTAATCCATACTCCACCCTGTTTCTTTAATACATTATAAATATTTTTTGCCACAATTTCTTTTTCTTCAAATGTTAAGTATCTAAGTAAGCCTTCATTTATTATTGCTACTTCTTTATTTTTATCAAGAAATTCATCACATTTTTCTAAATCTGCATAGTTTAATGCATTACCACTTGTTATATGTAAATTGTTAGGAATACTAGTAATATCTTTTAGTAATCTAATTTTATTTCTAGCTACTTCCTCTAAATCCATTTCAATATACTCATATCCCTTTTGAGCATATATTATGCCTCTTGAAGAATAACCAGCTGCAATTTCAACTACCTGTTTTATATTTAAATCGTCCAGTATTTTATTAGTTAGTTTATACCTTGCTTCTATTTCTGGTGCTAATAATTTATTCAATTTCACATCATTATTTTTGCAATTTGCTTTTAACCATTCAGATATTTGCTTTTCATAAGGTATATCTGTAAATTGCCTAGGATATGCAGTTACAATTGCAGTTGGACTAATGCTTTCAAAATTATCTAACATAGTTTGCTTTTCCTCTTTTCTAATTATTTATTATTTTCTTTAAATTTTCTAGCCATTCAAAGCCTTCATTATTTAACTCTTCTATTTCTTCTATTTTAAAATATCTTACTTCTTCAAGTTCCTCTTCTTGTAATTTGCATTCGTTTACATCTACATTCTTTTTAACATAATATACTGTAAAATGTAATTTTTCATTGGTATCCATACTTAAAAATTTTAGTTCTTCTTTATTCAAAAGAATCCCTATTTCTTCTAAAGTTTCTCGAATCCCTGCTTCAAGTGGTGTTTCATCTAAATCTACTTTTCCACCACAGATACCCCATTTACTAGGATTTGCTCTTTTAAATTTACTACGTTTCTGAAGCAAAATTTCATCACTTCCATTAATGATAACTACTCCAACTACTGATATATAACATCCATTAGGCACATTGTTAATGTCACGAGCTTCAACATGTGTTAAAATCTTACCTGTTTTATTTCCATTTATATCAACCAATTCATGCTTTTCCATCATAACTTCTCCTATTACACTTTCCTTTTTATATAATAATATTCTGTGCATACATCTTTAAATCCTAATTTTCTATATGTATCTGCTGGATAATATCCCTCTTCTGTTTGTAAAAATGCTAATTTTAGTTTTTTATCTTTGCACATCTGTAATTGTTGCTTTATAATTTCTTTTCCAATCCCTTTACATCTAAAATTCTTTTTCACTGCTAGTCCATATATACCATAAATTTCATTATCATATACGCCAGTTGTAATACCTACTATTTCATCATTTACTTTAGCAAAGTAAAATTCGTCTGTGTAATCTTTTTCTAGATTTTTATAGTTTTCATAGACTTCTTTATATATTGAATCTAAATTTCCATAAGGATCATCTGTATCTCCTGTTTGATATGCTTTTATCATTTCTTCACTATATAGTTGCATATCTCTTGTCTTCTCTAATTTTACATTTAAATCGCAATTAGTTTTAATGTCATCTAACTCTTCAAAATTATCAAAAATTTGCCATACTTCATTTGAAACTAATTCATAGCTATTATCAAAAAACATTTCACGATTGCTATAAATTTCTTCCATATATGGTAATATAGCAATAGCAACATCTCTATTTTTTGCCTTCATTTTACTACTTGCATCTAATATAATTTTATCAAATTCTTCTTTATTATTTGCTTTTATGTTTGTAATAAAGTTGTACCAATAGTCTTTAATTTTATTATGATATGCTATACTATATTTTTCAAAATTATCTATTCCATCAAATTGAAATCCTAAATTAGCATATATATTGAAACGGTTTAATTTTTTTATCAATTCTAAATTCATGTTTTCACTCTCTTCTTTATAATTTCTTACATTCATTTATAATTTTGTAATATCTATGAATTCTTTTAGCATTATTTTTTCATAATTATCAAACTTTTCTAATTCATCTATATTATATGATTCTATTGGTAACTCTAATTTTGCTATTTTATCAATCATTTCTTTTGGAAAACCATAATCATAAAAAGGCAATAATTTTTCGTCTAGTCCCATATTTTCAATTTTTTCAACTATCTCTTCTATCTTAGAGTTGGTTTCATCTTCATCAAATACTATATCCTCTTTTTTTATATAATAGCTAAATACACCAACAAAAAGACTTATATAGTAAGGAATTTTATATTCTATAATATTAGAGATAAATTTAAATGTTTCATCATACAATTTATTATCTTGAAATTCCCCGTTTTTGTTAAAATATTTACTCATCCAGCTTTTATTAAAAAATAATGAATCCATTGTATTTTTTTGTGTTAATATATATTTCTTTTTTGTTGCTAGCACTTTCTTAATATTTCCATTTACATGTGTCTTATATAGCATTCCCCACAAAAACTCACCATTTCTTTTAAAAGCATTCACATTAGAAAAGTTTTTATTTTCAAAAGGGATATTTGCTTCTTTAAGACAATAAAATATTTTTTCAATTCCGTCTATTATGTTTTCATTTTCTTCTATCGCAATATTGTCTATGTATTCCTTATATTTTTTGGGCTCATTTTTCTCTTTAAAATAATTATATAATTTATATTTCCATTCTATTGGTACATTTATGCAAATATTTAAGAGCTCCCTATAATCTAAATTATGATTAATAATAAGATCTTCTATATCTTTCTTCCTTGTTTTTTCTCCCTCACTCAAATATTCATCTTCTATCATTTCTATTTCATAGTCATTTCTTATAGTATTGCTTTCATTTTTCTTGTAATTAGGATTAGATAACTTTACTCCTTTATCTTTTACATTATAAACTTTTTTATATGTTGTATTATCTAAGAAATATACATTACCAATATATTTCTTTCCAAATCTTCCTGCTCTACCTGAAATATTCAGCAATTCCATTTCATTTAATGGCTCTTTTCCACCAGTATAACCACTAGTAACAATTATATTTTTAGCACAAGAATTTACCCCTTCTATGAAAGCAGTAGTTACAATCAACACTTTTAATATATCTCTCTCAAATAAGTTTACTATTTCTCTTTTTATATACCTAGGCATAGAAGCTACATATATACCGACACCTTGTTTTATTGCTGATATTATGTACCATTCGTCTATGTTTTCAACATTATACATATCTTCTAAATGTTTCACAAAAATATTATATCTTTCATCATTTTTATAATTATCGTTTATGATGTTCATTTTTCTTATTTCCTGTAAAATCTTAATTGCTACTGATGGATAGTTAATATATATAACATTCGAATCTTCTTTTATTTTATTTAAAATTTGAATAGTCTTCTTCCAACTATTATTATATTCAGCATAGTTGATTTCATCATTACCAAAGTGCTTTTTGAAATCCTTAAGTTTAGTTAAATTATAATAGTTATGAACAACATATTTAATTTTTCTATTCTCTTCTAAAACTTTATATTTCTCCATATATTTTATCATAGATTCATCTTTTTCATATGTATATGGTGAAAGCATAATTACTTTCCTATTACTTTTACCAAGTATTTCAATCACTCTTCTAAATTTTAATGCTCTATTATCAATTACATCAATATCTTCATTATTGTTAGACTCAATTTTATAAGCTTCGTCCATAACAATTAAATCTTCACTTGAAATTCCATAATATTCATAATAATTTAAAAATCTCTCAGGTGTTAATATTTTTATATTTCTGATACTTGGTTTATTTATATTTATAGTTATTTTATATTTAAACGGTAATTCTCTATTTATTTTTAGCAATTTTATATATAATTCTTCTATTAGAGAATTGGTAGGAACAATAAAAATTATATTGTTTAATTCAAAATTATTTTTTGCAATATACTCAATTAATAAGCTTGTCTTCCCAAATGATGTAGGTGCAGATATTATTAATTTGTTTTCTTCTGATATAGTATCTAATAATGAAATTTGCCCATAATTTAAATGTTTTATATAGTCTCCTCTATAACTCATCAATGTATATTGAAAAGCATCATATGCAAATGAAGATTCAAAATTCTCAACTTCTGTAGTTTTTATATATCCATATAGTTGAAAATTATCTATTAATATGTATACTAAATCTTTTAATCGGTCATCATTTTTTTCTAACAACATGCACAATAAGTCTATTGCTTCTTGTTCTTTATCCTCTAATACAATTCTATTTATTTCTCTCAATATTTCTTTTCTATTCATCCCACTCCTCCATTTTATTTTTTAAATCCATTGAACTGTTAAAGGTAGGTATGAATACAATTTCTATATCATAGTTTTTTATACCAGTCTTTTCTATGTTATCATTAAATGCTTTAACAATATCTTGTATTTTTTCTTCATAAAAAAGTATATCCCTATGATTATTATTAAAAATAGCAAAATATATAAATTTAACTGATACTTCTAATTTATTTAAAACATCTATAAAGCTTAACCCTGTTTCTTCTTTAACATCATTAAATTCATTTATCTTTTCATTTATCAATTCTGCTCTCTCACTTATAATATCCCCTTGTCTTTGGATTACAAAGTTCATAAATTCATTTATAAAGTCTTTATCTAAATGTTTTTCTGTATCTGATATAAGGTTAGTTTTAGCAGCATATATATCAGTCATAAATTTTGCTTCTGAAAAAGTAATCTCCAGTTTATTATTTTTTAAGCCACAACCAACTAAATCAATTCCTTCATTTTCTCCTTTTGGTCGTTCATAACTTCTTCTGGATATGTATGATACTAATCTATCCTTGTCAATAATATTTCTTATATAAAAATCATTATAGACTTCGCCATATATCCCATCTATCTTTATTCCTCTATTTGGAATACTACCACTTTGAAATTTTATATATTTAGCTTTTTGCAAAAGCATTTTACTGGTTTCTTCATCATTATTGGGTATTTTATATCTACTAATACTATCAAAGTTTCTAACGTAAAATGGTAAATATTCTTGAAAAACTTTTTTAAAATTACAGAGTTCTTCCTCATTCTTAAAGTTATACAAATAAACTTTTGCACTTTTATTGTTAGGCAAATTTGTTTCATTAATAAATATAAGTGGAGAACAAATTCTTTTGTAATATTCTTTTAATATATTAATATTTTCCATTATATCCTCCATATACTTTTATATCATACTTCATCTTTATTATTTAATCTCTTCTCTAGTGTTTCTATACTTGGTAAGTTATTTGCTAAATACTCTGGTATCTCTTGTAAATACTTATATTCTGCTACTCCTATTGGTTTATTTATATCTTTTAAAGCTAATTCAGCTGTTAACTTATGCTCATCTCTACATAACAAAATTCCTATTGTTGGATTGTCATCTTCTTTTTTCAATAACATATCTACTGCATTTAAATAGAAATTTAACTTTCCTGCAAATTCTGGTATAAACTTAACTGTTTTTAATTCTACTACAACATAGCATTTTAGGTTTAAATTGTAAAATAGTAGATCAATATAATAATCTTCTCCTTCTATTTCTAAATGATATTGTCTTCCTACAAAAGCAAAACCATTTCCAAATTCTAACAATAAATTAGTAATATTAGAAACTAATGCATGTTCTATATCTCTTTCTAATGCTTTTTCATTATAAGTAATATCAAATATATATGGATCTTTTAGCATTTCTAATGCTCTTTTCCCAAGTTCGATAGGTAATGTTTCCTTATAATTACTTATTTTATTATCTAATAATGCTTGTCTACTATATAAATTTGTTGCAATTTGATGTTCTAATTCTGTTCTAGTCCATAAATTTTCTAATGCTTTTTCAGAATACCAAAATCTTTCTTCCATATTTTTTACTTTATCCATTATAGATATTACTAGTCCCCATGGCAATTTTGCAACGTTATGTTGCAAAATTGAATCATAGTCAAATTCTTTTGCAAATTTTTGCATATATCTTAAATTTCTTGCTGATAACCCATCTGCATCTGGGAACTCTAATTTTAAATCAGAAGACAAATTATTTATAAAATTAGTGCCATATTTGTTTTTTTCTATTAGTCCTTTTCCAATTCTATAATACATCATTATCAGTTCATTATTTGCATTTAATAAAACTTTTTTTCTAGTATTAATTATATCTTTTTTTATCTCATTTAAAAATTTAAAATATTCATCATCATTAATAGTATTTATTAAATCTTTCATTAAATTCCTCCGTTTTGAAATTTGCAACGCTGCGTTGCAAATTTCATATTTTACTTATTTATACCATAAAATTAATATAAATACAATTGTTTCCAAAATATTCATTTTTAAAAATTATAAAAAGGCTGTTACTTTATATAAAATGTACCCAATGGAATAGACACTAAAAAAAAGAGTGTCTTCCCATTGGGTATATTTTTGTGTATAATAAACACATAGAAAGTAGGTTGTATTATGAGTAAAATTATCTTTTCTGATAATGAAGTAAAAAATTTAATAAAAAATAAATATGTAAAAAATGTAACTAATAAAGCCATAACATATACAGATGAATTTAAAGAAAAACTTGTATTTGAAACAGAAAATTACAAAAAATTTCCAAGACAAGTATTTGAGGAATGTGGTTTTAATATAGAAATTATTGGAAAAGCAAGAATCGAAAAAGCAGCATATAGATGGAGAAAACAATTCAAAGAATTAGGGCAATTAAAAGATACAAGAAAAGGAAAATCAGGAAGACCATTAGAGAGAGAACTATCAGATGCGGAAAAATTAAAACCTGCTGAAGCAAAGATTCATTTATTAGAAGCAGAAAATGAATTATTAAAAAAAAACGATATGATACAACGAGGAATATTAACATACGAAGACATTCGCAAATGGAAACCATCAAAAAAGTAATTGAAGAATATAATCTTAAAGGAATGACTAAATATTTATGTAACTGTTTGGGAGTATCAACATCAGGATATTACAACTATTTAAAAAATGAAAATAAAAGACTAATACAAGATGAAAAGGATAAAAGTGATTATGAACTAATCTTGAAAGCATATAAATTTAAAAATAGACACAAAGGTGCTAGACAAATAAAAATGGTATTAGAAAATGAATTTGGTATTAAGTTTAATTTAAAGAAAATACGAAGATTAATGAAAAAATATAATTTAAAATGTCCAATAAGAAAAGCAAATCCCTATAGAAGAATGATGAAAGCAACCAAGGAGCATAGCACTTGTGAAAACAAAGTAAACAGGCAATTTAAAACTGGTATACCATATAATATTTTGCTAACAGATATAACATACTTGTTTTATGGTAATAGTAAAAGATGTTATTTATCAACAATAAAAGATGCTGAAACAAATGAAATATTAGCATATTACTTGAGTGAAAATATAACGCTAGAAATGTCAGTTGAAACTGTAAAACAATTAAAGAAAAATAAACACATAGTCTTAAATGAAAAGGTAAAAATACATTCTGATCAAGGATCACATTACACTAGTCCGACATTTCATAAATTATTAGAAAAATATAATATAGAACAATCTATGTCAAGACGCGGAAATTGTTGGGACAATGCTCCACAGGAGTCTTTTTTTGGACATATGAAAGATGAATTACACTTAGATAACTGTTTAACATTTAAAGATGTAAAAAATGAAATAAAAGAATATATAGATTATTATAATAATTATAGATATCAATGGAACTTAAAAAAGATGACTCCTGTAATGTACAGAAATCATCTTCTTAAAGAGTCAGCATAATAAAATATACACTTTTTTTATAAATGTCCTTGACAAAGGGTACATTTTA
>CANPDB010000021.1 GCA_947572725.1 uncultured Clostridium sp.
ATATATTTTGTATTTCTTCCACTTCCTATTATTTGTACTAATCCTTCTTTAACCATTATTCCAAGTACTGCCTCAACTGTTGTGCTACTGACATCTGGTAGTATCTTGCAAATTTCAGACTTTGAGATAGGTGTTAGATTATTTAGTACTGTTGCTTCAATTCTTGCTTTCTTCGTAATTTTATTGCTATTTACAACACTAAATCTTTTATCTAATTCTTTGTAACACATATATAAAGTTGATAAGAAATTCTCTATAAAAGGAATATAACTATGTTCATTTTCTAACCAATTAATTGAAGATAATCTTAATGCCTCATAATAATTTCCTTTACTATTATTTATTTGTTCTTCAAACGAAACATATTTACCAACATCAAATCCATTTTTATATAATAATAACAATGTTAATAGTCTTGACATTCTTCCATTACCATCTCTAAATGGATGTATGCAAAGGAAATCAAGAATAAAACATGGAATTAGTAATAATTGATTAATATTAGAATTATTACTTGCGTCATAATATGCAAGTATAAGTTGTTCCATTGCCTCTGGTGTTTCTTTTGCTGATAATGGTTTAAATCTCATTTTCCTGTTTCCGTGTTTATCTTCTTCTACAATATAGTTTTCGTTTATTTTATATTTTCCTGCATCTTCAGTTCCTGTATATGACATCATTATTTCATGTAATCTTAAAATTGTATTTTCACTTAATTCAATATCTTCATAATGTAGATGTATTTCATTTAAGCTATCACGATAACCCGCAATTTCATTTTCATTATGATTTAATGGCTTACTGTTTTGATTTACTATTTCTTCTATACGTTCATCACTAGTTACAATTCCCTCTATAGCATTTGAACTTTTAACTGATTGTACTACTGCTATTTTTTCTAATTCTTTAAACATTCTTTCATATTCATCTTTTCTTATCTTTGCTCCTGTTTTTAATGAATATATAGTTCCTGTTATATTTATCAAATTGGCTGGTAGTAAGCCATTATCAAGAAAAGAATAATCAAATTTTTTCATTTCATTTCCTTCTTTCTGCATATACTCTATGTTTATATATGCATATATATTGTATTATCTGCATATATTCTATCATTTCATATGCATAATGTCAATAATATTCTGCATATAATTTCAAATTATATGTGCAGTAAAACTATAATTATTTTCTTATAATTTTATTTACTATACTAGAGCTAACTTAAAACTGGTATTAATAACAACACTGATGAGACAAATGAAGACTGTCCCAACTGTCTCATTGTCTCGTTACTTCGTATACACTGTCTACTTTTCTTATTGCTTTTTGTGCTTTGTTTAGTTCTTCTAAATTTTCTACTTCTAAAGATATTTCTATTATTGCGATTTTTTCTTTTGTTGTTTTTGTGTTTACTCCTAGTATTTTTGCTTTTGTTGTTCCTATTTCTTTTAGTATGTCTACTAGTAATCCGCTTCTGTCGTTTGAGTATATGCTAATTTCTGCTTGATATGTTGTTGTTGCATTTTCGTGGTACCACTCTACATCTATCATTCTATTTTCTTGTGTGATTAAGTCTTTTACATTTATGCAATCTGTTCTGTGTACTGATACTCCTCTTCCTTTTGTGATGTATCCTATTATTTCGTCTCCTGGAAGTGGGTTACAACATTTTGATAGTTTTACTAAACAGTTGTCTATTCCTTTTACTATTACTCCTGAGTCTGTTGCTTTTGGTTTTTTCTGCTTTTCTTTTGCTAGTTGCATAATCTTTTCTTCGATGTCTTCTTCTTGGTGTTCTTTTCTGTATTCTTGTAGCATTCTTGCTATTACTCTTACTGATGAATTAGCTCCAAATCCCACTGCTGAATACATTTCATCTAAGTTTTTGTATTTATATTTTTCTAACATTGCCTCTATATATGATTGCTTAAATAAATCTGCGTGTGAGAATCCTATTCTTTTTAATTCTTTTTCTATTAATTCTTTTCCTTTTTCGATATTCTCTGCTTTTTGTGCTTTTTTGAACCATGCTTTTATTTTATTTTTTGCACTTGAACTTTTTACAAATTTAAGCCAATCTCTACTTGGTCCTCTCGAATTATCTGATGTGATAATCTCTACAATGTCTCCACTTTTTAGTTTACTTATTATTGGCATCATTTTGCTATTAATTTTACAACCTGTCATATGGTTACCTATTTCTGCGTGTATACTGTATGCAAAGTCTATTGGTGTTGAGCCACTTGGTAATACTTTTATTGCTCCTTTTGGTGTGAACACATAAACTTCCTCTTCAAATAATTCTGTTTTTAATGTATCTAAAAATTCTTGTGGATCTTGTAATTCTTTTTGCCATTCTAATGTTTCACGAAGCCACGCTAGTTTATCTTCTTCTACTTTTACAGTCTGTTTTTTACCAAAATAGCTAGCTTCTTTATATGCCCAATGTGCAGCAATACCAAATTCTGCAATTCTATGCATATCCCATGTACGAATTTGTACTTCAAATGGTGTTCCTTTTTCTCCTAATAATGTTGTATGAATTGATTGATACATATTGGGCTTTGGAACTGCTATATAGTCTTTAAATCTTCCTGGCATAGGACTATATAATTCGTGTACAATTCCTAAGGCTGTATAACAGTCTTTAACTGAATCCACTAATATTCTAAGAGCAAATAAATCGTAAATCTGGTCTAATGTTTTGTTATCTCTTTTCATTTTTCTATAAATACTATATAAGTGTTTTGCTCTTCCTGTTACTTCTGCATCAATATGTTGTTTTTTTAATTCTAACCTAATATCATCCATTATTTTTTCAATAAATTGTAATCTTTCGTCTCTTTTTCTATTGATTCCTTCTACTAATTCGTGATATTCTTCTGGATATAAATATTTAAATGCTAAATCTTCTAATTCCCATTTTAAAGAATATAATCCTAAACGATTTGCTAAAGGTGCATATAATTCCATTGTTTCTTTTGCATTTGCTATTTGTCTATCTCTTTTTAAAAATTTCAAAGTTCTCATATTGTGCAATCTATCTGCTAGTTTAATTAAAATAACTCTTATGTCTTTTCCCATTGCAAGAAACATTTTTCTGTAATCTTCTACTTGTTGCTCTTCTATTGAAGTAAATAACATATTGCTAAGCTTTGTGACTCCTGATACCATCTCTGCAATTTCATTTCCAAATTCTCTCCTAAGGTCTGCATCTGTTACTTCCGTATCTTCAACTAGGTCATGTAATAAAGCTGCTGAAATAGTTGACTCGTCTAAGCCTATATCTGCTAGGATATAAGCTACATTTAAAGGATGTATTATATATGGTTCTCCTGATTTTCTACATTGGTCTCCATGATGTTCTACAGCATAGTTGTATGCTTTCATTATTAACTTGTTATCTACTTTTCGTGAATATTTCTTTCTTTTTGCAATTACATCCTGTATTGTTACTTCTTTATTACTTTCTTGCATTTTATCACTTTCCCTTTTACTTTTATATCAATCAATTAAAATTTAATTGTTATAATTTTGATATATATAATTTTAATAGCGCGAAGATGATAGTATTTATATATTTTGTAGTGAGCTTGTGGGGACCGTTCAAAAATCCTCAAAAGTTCATAGAACTTTTGTTAGGATTTTTAGAATGGGGATAACGAAAAAATATATAAATACTCTCATCTGGGAGCGAGTAGATTATAAAATATAATTATAACAATTAAATTTTAATCGATTGCCATAGCTTTTTAATAATGTAAATTTGTTATATTGACCTCATAATATCCTTTATATTAATTTGCATAGTTTCCACACCATTAAAGCTATTTATTTCCAATACCCCTGCTACATCTATCTTGTCTCCAATTCTATATTCTTCTGCTAAATGTCCAATATTAAAACCTATACCATTTATCATATTATTACTATCTTTTAATGTTAACTTTAAGTGTTTGCCTTCTGATAAAGCTCTAATAGAATCTATTTTTAAATTTTTAAACACGAATATAGGCATTTTGTTTCCTTCGCCAAATGGCTCTAGTTGTTTTAGACTTTCTACCATTTCTTTGTTGATATCATTTAAATCAATTTTTGCATCAATATTAATAATTGGTATTATTTCATCAATATGTGCCTCTGTTGCAATTCGCTCAAATTGTTCAATAAACTCATTTATTTTTTCTTCTTTTACTGTAATACCAACCGCCATACTATGTCCACCAAATTTTTCTATATTGTTAGAACATTTCATAAGTGCGTCGTGTAAGTCAAATCCAGGGATACTTCTTCCTGATCCCTTTCCAATTCCATCTTCTTCTATACTTAATAAAATACTTGGTTTAAAATACATATCTGTAATTTTAGATGATACAATTCCAATTACTCCGTGATGCCATCCTTTTCCACCTAAAATTATTGCTTTTTTATCATTTAAATTATTAGTCTCTATTTTTTGTATTACTTCATTAAATATTCCTTTTTCTATGTCTTGTCTTAAACGATTATATTCATTTAGTTTTCTTGCTAATTCATTTACCTCATAAATGTTTTTTGATAAAAATAGTTTTAGTGCATCTTCTGCTTTTCCCATTCTTCCACAAGCATTAATTCTTGGTGCAACTTCAAATGATATTGTTCCTGAATTTACTTTTGTACTTCCTGCTGAATTCATAATGGCTCTTAATCCTATATTTTGTGTTTGTTTTACTAGCATTAATCCTAGTTTTGCTATTACTCTATTTTCATCTATTAGTGGTACTATATCTGATATTGTTCCTATACACACAATGTCTAAATATTTTAGGTATGTTTCTTCTTTTAACCCTAATTTAATTCCTAAAGCTTGTATTAATTTAAATACAACCCCTACTCCTGCTAATTCTCTAAATGGATATTTGCTGTCTTTTCTTTTATTGTCTATAACCGCTAATGCGTTTGGTATTTCATTACCTGGTTCGTGATGGTCTGTTATAATTGTTTCTATACCTAAAGTGTTTGCATATTCTATTTCTTCTATACCTGAAATTCCACAATCTACTGTTATCATTAAATTACAGCCTTTTTGTGATATAGAATCAATTGCTGTTTTGTTTAGTCCATATCCCTCATTTAATCTGTCTGGAATATATGTATCTGCCTCTAATCCTATGTCTTTTAGAAAACTTTTTAATACTGTAATACTTGTTATTCCATCAACATCATAATCTCCATATATTGTTATGTTTTCTTTTTTCTCGATTGCTTCTATTATCCTTTTAACTGCAATTTCCATATCTGTTATTTGAAATGGATCATGAAAATCATTTCTTGTTGGTTTCAAAAATAGTTCGATTTTTTCTTGTTCTGTAATGTTTCTATTTGATAGAATTGTGGCTAATAATTTATTTATTTTGTATTTGTCTTGTAGTTCTTGTATCTTTGTTTCGTCTGTTTCATATATTTGCCATTTTTTGTTCATTTTCCTCTCCTAAATTATAATTTTTTTATATTGTACAACATTTTGTATTTTTTTGAAAGAGTTTTTGGAAATTTGTTTTTTTTACTTGAATTTGTTTTACTTTTAGTATAATATATAAAGAAAGTAAAAGAGATTACATAGGAGGATTTAAATGCCAAGAAAAACAAAAGAACAAATAGAATTAGAAAATAATTCAAAGAAAGAAACTAAAGCACCTAAAAAGACATCATCAACGAAGGCTTCAACTAGTAAAAAAAGTACTTCTACAAAAAAGACTTCAGCAACAAAGAAAGCTACAGACTCTAAGAAAAGTACTTCTGCAACTAAAACATCCACTGCTAAAAAGTCTACTACTTCAAAACCAGATATTGAAAAGAAAACAACATCTAATAGTAAAAGTAGTACTAATAAAAATTCATCTACTCAAAAGAAATCTGCATCAAAAAGTACTATAACTAAAAAAGCAACTACATCAAAGAAAAACACTACAGCAAAAAAAGTAACTGCATCAAAGAAAAACACTACGGCAAAAAAGGCAACTACTGTTAAAACAAAGACTACAAAAAAATCAGTTTCAAAAAAAAGAACAGCTGTAAAAAAGCCAGAAATCGTAGAATATTATGATTTACCATATAGATATAATCAAACAATTGTAAAAGTTTTATCACAAACGCCAACAAAATTGTTTATTTATTGGGACATCTCAGACGCAGACAAAAAAAACTTTGAAAAACAATATGGAGAAAATTTCTTTGAAACAACAAAGCCTGTTTTAATTGTTTATAATGACACTTTAAGATACAATTTTGAAGTTGAAATTAATGATTTTGCAAACAGTTGGTATTTGCATGTAGCAGATAGCAACTGTGATTATAGAATTGAACTTGGCAGACGCCCTATCGTAAAAAATGAGAAATTAAATACTGATTATATTTATATAACTACTTCTAATGAAATTGAATCACCAAATGATAAAATCTTATTTAATAAAGAACAAAAGATGGTTTATTTTAGAAATGTAAAAACCAAAGTTGAATCATCAAAATATATTAATACCATTTCATTTATGCAAAATATAGGAAAAATTTATGATATTTATGATTTATATAGAGCTATTTATCAAAACGAAGATGTAGAAGAAATTTATAATACTTCAAATCCTTCTTCTGGAAATCCATCTTCTAATTTTTAGTGTATTTATATAAATTATTTTATGAATTATAATACAACTACAAATTTTTATAGAACAAATCGGAAAGCCTTAATATTAGCATAACTTTAACTTTATCCTTTGGCTTTCCGTGAATTTGTTCGTGTGCCAAATTTATGTAATAAATTTGTGTGCAATGGGTTTTATATATTAGAAAGTCAGTATGACTTTCCTAATATATAAAACAAAAGATTTAAACAAAGGAGAATTTTTATGCAATCAAAAAGAGGCTATGTAAGTTTCGTACTTCATGCTCATTTACCTTTTATACATCATCCCGAAAGCGATGACTATTTAGAAGAATCTTGGCTATATGAAGCAATTTCAGAAACATATATACCATTACTTACTAACTTTCAAAAATTAGTAGATGAAGGAGTTAATTTTAGAATTACAATGTCACTTACTCCCCCTCTACTTTCTATGTTAGACAATAAATTATTACAAAGAAAATATATAAAATATTTAAAAAGAATGATAGAACTATCAAAAAAGGAAATTAAGAGAACTGCTAGTGATGAAAGATTAAATAAACTTGCACACTATTATTTTGATAGATATTCTAATGATTTACACATTTTTAAAGATGTTTATGAATGTAATTTAATTCAAGGTTTTAAACATTTTCAAGATATTGGAGTTTTAGAAATTATCACATGTGGCGCTACACATGGTTATTTTCCTATTTTATATGTAAATGAGAAAACTGTAAAAGCACAAATAGCAGTCGGTGTTCAAACTTATGAAAAATATTTTGGAAAAAAGCCTCGTGGAATTTGGCTTCCTGAATGTGGATATGTACCAGAAGCTGATAAATATTTAAAAGAATTTGGTATAGATTATATTATTACAGAATCTCACGGAATATTATATGCAAACCCTACCCCTATTTATGGAACTTTTGCTCCTATTGTTTCACCAGAAGGTGTAATTGCATTTGGTCGTGATATTGAATCTTCAAGACAAGTATGGAGTTCTATTAATGGTTACCCTGGTGATTACAATTATAGAGAATTTTATCGTGATATTGGTTATGATGCAGATTATGATTATATTAAGCCATATATTGCTCATAATGGTGTAAGAGTTCATACAGGAATAAAATATTATAGAATAACTGGTGATAGTGATTTCAAAGATTATTATAATATTCAATGGGCCAAAGATTCTGCTGAAAAACAAGCTGGTCATTTCTTCGATAGTCGTACTTCACAAATAGAACATTTATCACAATATATGGAGACTCCACCTATTGTTTTATGTCCTTATGATGCCGAACTTTATGGACATTGGTGGTATGAAGGACCTTATTGGCTATATATTTTATTTAAAAAAATCCATTATGATGAATCAAATTTTGAATTAATAACACCATCTGAATATATTGATAAATATCCTAATATGCAAATTTCATCTCCTTGTCGTTCAAGTTGGGGTGCAAATCGGATATAGCGAAGTTTGGCTTAACCCTACTAACGATTATGTACATAGACATTTACATGTTGCTGGTGATAGAATGTGTGAACTTGCTTGGCTTTATCCAAATGCTAAAGGATTGAAGAAAAAAGCTTTAAATCAATGTGCAAGAGAATTGCTTTTAGCTCAAAGTAGTGATTGGCTATTTATTATTACAAATGGTACAATGGTTGATTATGCTAAAAAGAGAATTAAAGACCATATTGGTAGATTTACAAAATTGTATTATCAATTAAAAGAAGATAATATTGATGAAGAATTTTTAAAAGATATATCTAAAAAAGATTGTGTTTTTCCAGATATTGATTACATGATTTATTATTAAAACAGGTTAGAAAATTAATTCTATCCTGTTTTTTATATTGTAAAGAATTTTTTGATTTTTTTATATCATATAATTTTATTTAAAGAAACTTTAATTGCCAAAAAAACCCGTCCCTTTTGGCACTTTAAAATAAATTTTGCATATGATAGTGTATAAGTTTTCGACATTTAGTAGATACTAGTTTTATTAGAAAGGAGAATTTCTATCAATGAAGTCACTATGCATAAAAACAAATAATACTAATACGCTAGAATATCTATTAAATGAGTTAAACTCTATAAATTTAAGTGATGTTTGTTATTCCACAAATGAATTTAAACATTACAAAAATATAATTATACATTATTTTGGGAAAGATACAGACGCTTTCCTTAATAAAATATGCTCTATTCTATCATTATATGTTATTGATGAAATAGAAACAGATATACTTAATCGTATTTTAATACAAAATTATTTTTATTTTGATGCTAATGAAAGAAATAGTATATTAGATATTTGCTATGACATTACAGCAGAAGACTTCACAGAAATCTTCGATAAAAAATACAATTCACTTTTTCAAAGCTTTTTTAATTTTCTTTCTAATAATAAAAGTATTATTTTAAGTGGATTTATAAACTTTAGGATTAAGGAATACTCAAATATTTTAGATGATATTGTATGTGAAGCTGTTAATAGTTTCATTATAGAAAAAGAATATCTTGAATTTATATCTCTTCTAAAACTATATATTAACACACAATCAAATCATTGTAATATTGTTCATATAATATACAGCGATTCTGAATCAATCTTACTAGATGAAGATAAAAATATTATTGACATTCAGAGTAATACCCTTAATGCAAAATTTTTAAGTGATATAAGCTTTTCATCTAATGACTATACTTTAAACTCTTTATTAACATTATTACCTAATAATATTTATATCCATTTGACTGATAATTATATTGATGAATTTATTAATACTTTACAATTAATATTTGAAAAAAGAATTCATTTATGCACAGATTGTAATATATGTAGAATTTATAAAAAAAGTTGCCAACGGTTCCGGGTTTAAATGGCAACAAATTAAAAAATAATTGATAGCAATTTGAATATTGCTATTTTTTATGTTATATTATAATTCATACAATATAACATAGCTAATACCTAGGAGGTTTTATGAAAAGTTTATTAAAAAGAATTATTGTAATAATAATATGTATTTTTATTATACTAGCATCTATATTTTCTATGTTTAAATTTAGAGTTATTAATCCTTTTTCTTCTTTTTTTGGAATGACTGAAATTTTATTTACCAATAAATCTTATACTATAGTTCAGCATTTCCCTAAAAAAGTAGGATTTAGCAAAAGCTTATCATTTAAAGATTTTTTAGATGAATATATGAAAAAAAGAGGTTATCAAGAATTAAAAGATCAACAAATGGGTGCTACTTTAGTATATAGTAATGGTAATAAAATTGAAAAGGTTGATGTTACTACTAATAAATATTATTCAAAGTGGATATGGAAATAGCTAAAAGATTGCCAAAAAGACCCGTCCCTTTTGGTATAAGTTTAAAAAGAGGTTGCCATTTAAACCCGGAACCGTTGGCAACTTTGGCAACCTTTTTTGCTAAACTGCAAAGTTTATTCCTCTTGCTACTATGTCTTTCATATTTTCTATTAAGTCATCTATTTCTTTTGGTGTTACTATTAAGTTATAGTCTTGTGGCACTAAGGCTTCTTTTATTTCTTCATAATTGTCCTCTTCTTTTAGTTTATTTAAATAGTCGTTTGATTTTGCTTCTTCTTGTAATTTTCCTATAAATAGGTCTAAACTGTCATTTACTAATACTGCTGTTTCTACAACTGTTGGGATTCCTATGGCTATTACTGGTATTCCTAATGTTTTTTCACTTATTTCTGATCTTGCGTTTCCTACTCCTCCTCCTGGTATTATTCCTGTGTCTGATATTTGGATTGTACTGCTTATTCTTTCTATGCTTCTTGATGCTAATGCGTCTATTACTATTACTAATTTAGGATGTGTATTTTCTACTATTCCTTTTAATATTTCAACAGTTTCAATTCCTGTAGTTCCTAGAACTCCGGGTGCTATTGCACTTACACTTCTTGTTCCTTCTTCTACATATTCTGGTAAATAGTTTATTAAATGTCTTGTTACATCTATTTCGTTTATTACTTTTGGTCCAAGTGCATCTGGTGTTACATATATGTTTCCTAATCCTAATACTATAATTTCATCTTGCTTTTGTATATGCAGGTCTAAAATGTTTCTTAATTCGTTTGATAATACTTCTGATGCTTTTTGTATTTCATCTTCTTGTGCTAATTTTAGATTTTTTATATCTATTGTTATATAGTTTCCTATTGGTTTTCCGAATTGCCTTTTCTCCTTGCTCATTTGTTATTTTTACTTTTTCTACTGAAAGTTTTTCATTTATTTCTTCCTTTGTGCTTTCAATTCCATCTATTTCATTTTCTATACGATTTGCTTTTTTATATAAGTCTCTTCTTTCAGTTGCTAAGTCTGTTCTAAAATTTAACATAAAAAAACCTCACTTTCTTATATTTATTGTGAGATTTTTTTTATTTTTTATTCAATTTAAGCTGTTCTTTCTCCATCATCTCTATGTCCATTATTATTTTGATTTAAAACTATTACTTCACCTGTTTTAGGCATAAAATTACTATTAATTTTATTTTTAAATGATTTTGTTCCATTAGTTCTTTTCTCATTTGATTTTTTCATTGTTTCATATTCATTTAATAAATAGTCTCTTTCAATATTAGCTACTAAAAGCAAGAATTCCTTTGATTCGGTATTGTCTTTATCTTTAAGATCAGTATTAGCAACATAATTTCTTAAAACTTCATTTCCTTTTAATGTACTTTTATAAGATACTTGCCCAAAGCTTCCTACTCTTGCATATAAAAATTCCATCATAGCTGTTCTGTCTGGCATTTCTCTAAATTTACTAATTTTTTTAGCTATTGAAGAATCTTTCTCCTTTACATTTTCTATATAATTTTCTATATTTCTTTCTCGCATTTCATTAATCATATATTCTAAAATACTTGGAGAAAATCCATCTTTCATATCTGGTAAATAATATTTATCAACTTGTGCCATCTCTTCTACTAAACTTTGAAATTCGCTTTTCATATTCTCGTCTTCTAAAGTCTTTCCATATTGTGCTACTTTTTCTTTAAAATATCTCCATATTTCCTTTTGTTTTAATTCGAAATATGTTCCCAATAACAAACCATCTTCATTTTTTAATTTTTCCATATTTTGGGCAATTCTTTTTACTGTATCATCATCTAATTTTTTCCCGTCTTTTAAACCTTTTATACTTGCTTCTAAAATAGGATTTGAAGAAACTTTTTCTGTTTTCATCATATATTTTTCTAAAGATTCCTTCTGTGCATAAGCATCATCTGGTGTTTTTATATTTTCTAATTCTGCTAGACGTTCTATTACTTCTTGATATTTTTTTCTACTTTCTGATTGTCCTTCATCTAGTTGTATTGGTTGTATTCCATATTGGTTAATATAATGTATTACATCTGATGTTAAAGACATCTTTTCTCTGTCTGCTACCTTTTGCAATATTTCTTTTGCTTCGTTTTTTGACCTATCTCTTGAATATTGATTTTTTGCATCTGTAATTGGTTGTATTGCTCCTTTAATTTCATTTGCAATTTTCTTTAAGTCTACTTTTTGATTACTATCAACCTCATTGCAAAGTTTTCCAATAGGTACACTTTCTTCTCCTGAAATTAACATAACAGAATATTCTATAATATCTCCTACTCTTCTTGGAAATATTTTAACATCAATTTTTGATTTTTCCTGTTCTTCTTGATTTTCTTCTTTATTTATTATTTTTCCTTCACCTAATAATTGTATCTTTTTCCTTCTAAATAAATCCATAAATCCCATAAAATTTATCTCCTTTATTTATAGTATACCTAAAATTATTTTAACATAAAAACAGTAATAAAAATATATTATTTTCGTTACTTTTTATTTACACTTATATTACAGTTACAATTCACAGCTATATTTAAAATAGTATAGTAGCTAAAGAGTTATAATATCTTATTTTTTAGGAATGAATGTGGGGACCAACAAGTTATAGTTTGTAAATAAAATTCGAGGAGCAACTGCACCGCAGAAGTTTATCTACAAACTGTTAGCAGTTGGGAATGGATAAAAAATAATATATTATAACTCTTTAGCAAATATAAATAAGCTGTGAACTGTAACATATTACATATATATTGAAATATAAACTCTTGGGAGCGAGTGACTAATTTAAAGTCTGAATTGTAACTATTTATTTAAACTATGATTTGTAACATTATTCTAAATATTTCTTTAAGAACTTACCAGTATGACTTTTTTCATTTTTACAGATTTGTTCTGGTGTACCTATTGCAATTACTTCTCCACCAAAATCTCCACCTTCTGGTCCTAAGTCAATTATATGGTCACAAGTTTTAATTAAATCTAAATTATGTTCAATTACAATTATTGTATTTCCTGTATCAACTAGTCTTTGTAAAATATCTACTAATCTATGAACATCTGCAATATGAAGACCTGTTGTTGGTTCATCTAATATATATAGTGTTTTTCCTGTTGCTTTTTTTGATAATTCTGTTGCAAGTTTTACTCTTTGTGCTTCTCCTCCTGATAATGTTGTTGATGGTTGTCCAAGTTTAATGTATCCTAAACCAACATCATATAATGTTTGAATTTTAGTTTTAATTCTTGGAATTTTATCAAAAAACTCCAAAGCCTCTTCAACTGTCATATCTAAAACATCTGAAATTGTTTTTCCTTTATATTTTACTTCTAATGTTTCCCTATTGTAGCGTTTTCCTTTACATACTTCGCAAGGTACATATATATCTGGTAAAAAGTGCATTTCTATTTTGTGAACACCATCACCATTACAGCTTTCACATCTGCCACCTGCTACATTAAAGCTAAATCTTCCTTTTGAATATCCTCTTAATTTTGCCTCTTCTGTACTTGCAAAGATATCACGAATAAAGTCAAATACTCCTGTATATGTTGCAGGATTTGAACGAGGTGTTCTTCCTATTGGAGACTGGTCTATATTTATAATTTTATCTATATTTTGAAGTCCCTTTACTGCTTTACATTTTCCTGGTTTTAAGTTTGAACCATTTAGCTCTTTTGCTACTGTTTTGTATAATACTTCATTTACTAATGTGGATTTTCCAGAACCTGAAACTCCTGTTACACAGTTAAATACTCCTAGTGGAAATTGTACACTGACATTTTTTAAATTGTTTTCTGTTGCTCCTTGTACTTCAATTACTTTTGTTTTTGTATGTTTTCTTCTTTTTGGTGGAACTGGTATTTTCTTTCTTCCACTTAAATATTGACCTGTTATAGAATCTTTTACTTTTTTTACTTCTTCAGCTGTTCCGCTGAGCCATTACATTTCCACCATGTGTCCCTGCACCTGGTCCTATGTCTATAATTTGGTCTGCTGCGTACATTGTATCTTCATCATGTTCTACAACTAGAAGTGTATTTCCTAAATCTCTTAATTTTTTAAGTGTTGCTAATAATTTGTCATTATCTCTTTGATGTAATCCAATACTTGGCTCATCTAAAATATATAATACTCCTGTTAACCCTGAACCAATTTGTGTTGCTAATCTTATTCTTTGTGCTTCTCCTCCTGATAAACTTCCTGCACTTCTTGATAGTGTTAAATATTCTAACCCTACATCTATTAAAAATTGTAATCTTTGAGAAATTTCTTTTAAAATCATTTCTGAAATCATTGCTTCTGTTTTATTTAATTTTAGGTTATTTAAAAATTCTTTTATATTTCTTATTGACATTTCAGTTAATTCGTTTATGTTTTTGTCTCCAATTTTAATTGCTAGTATTTCAGGTTTTAGCCTTGCTCCATTACAAGCATAACAATGAGATTCTGCCATATACATTTCGTAAAAATCTCTCATTCCCTGTGATTTTGTTTCTCTATATCTTCTGTCTAGTGTAGGCAATACACCTTCAAAAGGAGCAGTGAATTTTCTTGTTCCTGCATATGATGTGTATTCAAAATCGATTTCTTCGTCACCTGTACCATATAAGATTTTTTCCATAAACCAACGAGGTAAATCTTTTATTTTCTTATTTTTAATTTCAACATCATAATATTTAGCAATACTTTCAAAATACATTTTTGCCATTGTATCGCCCTTTTTCATAGTACTAGATCCAAATGCTTTTACACCATCATATAATGTTTTATTTTTATCTGGTATAATTAAGTCTTCATCCATTTTCATTAAATATCCAATACCTGTACAAGTTTCACATGCACCAAATGGATTATTAAATGAAAACATTCTTGGTGTTAACTCTGGAAAACTAAATCCGCAATGCGGACAAGCATAATTACAACTATATAATTTAGGCTTATCTCCAACAATATCGATTAATACCATATTATCTGCATGTTTTAATGCTATTTCTACAGATTCAGTTAATCTGCTGACAATATCTTCTTTAACAACTAATCTATCAACAATTAATTCTATTTCGTGTTTCTTCTTTCTATCTATTACAATATCATCTTCACCAAGTTCGTATAATTCTCCATCAATTCTGGCTCTTACAAATCCCTCTTTTTGATAGCCTTCTAATTGTTTTACAAATTCACCTTTACGACCTCTTACAACTGGTGCTAAAACTTGTATTTTAGTTCCTTCAGGTAAACTCATTATATTATCTATAATTTGGTCAATGCTTTGTTTTTCTATTTTAGTATGACAGTTTGGACAATATGGAATACCTATTCTTGCATACAATAAACGAATATAATCATAAATCTCTGTTACAGTTCCAACTGTAGAACGAGGATTTTTTGATGTTGTTTTTTGATCAATAGAAATAGCAGGAGACAAACCATCAATTCTTTCAACATCAGGCTTTTCCATTAAACCTAAAAATTGTCTTGCATAAGAAGACAAACTTTCAACATATCTTCTTTGCCCTTCTGCATACAAAGTATCAAAAGCTAAAGAAGATTTTCCAGAACCTGAAAGTCCTGTTACAACAACCAATTTATCTCTTGGTATTTCAATATCTATATTTTTTAAATTATGTTCTTTTGCACCTTTTATTATAATTTTATCATTCATAAATTTCCCCCATTTTGTGCCAAAAGGGTCGGGTCTTTTTGGCAACTTCTTTTCGACAGAATAATTATACTATATTTTTTTAATAAAAACAAGAGTTTGGTTGCATTTTTTTATAAAATACAAAGACTATCAGATTTTACTCTGACAGCCTCCGCTTTTTTCTTAGCAGATTTACTTCTCATTTCTCTTTTCTGCTTTCTTTTTTCCTTTTTGATTCTTCAGCACACTCTTTTTTGATTGCTTCTTCTACCTCTTCTGTTAATTTAGTCGGTCGTTTTCCTCTCCATATTAGCTTTCTGCATTTTGGGTTATCAATATCCTTCATAACCCTAGCTATTGCTTTATATTTTGTGCCATTAATGGATAAATGGATTCTTAAAAAGTGTGTCCGTGTAGTTATGCATACTGTTTCAATGTAATATAGTATTTTCATTATTTTTCCTTTCTGCCATTTATTTAAATTGGCTAAACATTGTTTGCAAGTATCTATATTAATATTTTAACATATTTACATAATTTTATCAATCTAATCTTATTAATTTTTTATATAAACTAGACAAGGGATTTCGTTGCTAAACAACAAAATCCCTTGTCTAAAATCGGACATCACTTAAAGAGTGCTTTTATGGCTTTTTGTCTACACTCTTCCTTAATCTCTTCTTTTGTCTCTTCATCAACATCATGCTTTTTGCCGTCAAGCCATCTGACTCGCAAAGATGTTTTATTTTTATAAAGAAACTGCCCCTTTGCTATTATCTCACCCTCATCAGTATTTATCCTGATAGTAAAGATGGCTTCTTTGCTATCAGCAAAGTCGAGATCTGCGGTAAACTTTTCTGTCATAAGCTGTCCTTTCTGCCATTCGTTTATAAAAACCCGAATGGTCTTCTACTGCATCAACAATTACAACTATATTTTAACACATTAACATAACTCTTTCAACCATATAGCCTAGCATATTTACACAATTTAGCATAATAGCCATCTTGTTCCAGCAAATTTGTATGATTACCATGCTCTATCAATCTACCATTATTCATAACCAAAATATTATCACATAATTTAATAGTATTAAGCCTATGAGCAATAATAAACGAAATCTTACCATTAGTAACTTTTTCAATAGCATTTTGAACTAGTTTCTCCATAGCAGGACTTAAAGAAGATGTTACCTCATCTAAAATAATAATATCAGGCTCAATAGCCATAATCCTTGCAAAATTAATTAATTGACGTTCTCCGAGTAGACAATAGATTAGGATTACTATATATATTTGTATAATAGCCATCTTTAAAACTCATTATCTTTTCGTGCAATTTCAATTGCTTAAAAATCTCTTCAATTTCTTCCAATGTTATATCATTATTTACATATTTTATATTATCAACAATAGTATTTGGAACTATTTGAACCTCTTGCATAATATAACCTATTTTATTTCTAATTGATTTTATTGTATATTCTTTATTTTCTCTACCATTAATTAATATTTTACCTTTTTGCAATTCATATAATCTACTTAATAAATTTGTAATTGTTGTTTTCCCACTTCCAGTCCTACCAATTAATGCAATCCTCTCATTTTTATTAGCTTTAAAAGAGAAGTTTTTTATAACATTTTTATGACCATCATAAGCAAAGCTAACATTTTCAAATTCTATCTTCTCTACTTTTTCATCCAATACCTCTCCATCTTCCAACATCTCTTTATGTTCATTTTCAACCAATTGTAATATTTTTGAATATGAAATAACTGATTGATTGAAATCTGTTAGGTGCTTTATAAACCAATTAAATTCGTATTCTAGCTGAGAAGAATAACCAATCATAAGTGTAATAGTAGCATATGTCATTATTCCTTCTAAAACTTCTATACCTCCAAAATAGATTATAATAATTGTAGATATAGAAATTATTAATTCAAAAACTCTTTGATATATTGAAATAATTTTTTCTAATTTGATATTATTTTTCGAAAATTCTTCTAATTTTATTTTTAATTCTTTGCTTCTTTTTTCTATAATTTCTAAAGTTTTAATAGTAAAAAAACTCTGAATTCCTTCATTTATATAACTATATATATCCATATTTATTTTTCTTATTTGATTAATTTTTTCTACCGTTTTTCTATTTACAATTAATGTTATTATAAAACCTATAATATACAAACTTAAGATAGCTAATGTAAGTTTTACATTAATAAATAGCAAAAAAACTAAATAGACAGTGAAACGTATCAACCCCATAAAAAACATTTCTGTAATAACAATTGGAAATAATTCTCCAGCTTTTGACGTATCATCTTGTAGCAATTGTAATATGGTTCCTGTATTATTCTCATCATAAAATTTTGCTTTAACATATTGCAGGTTTGAAAATACTTTTTCACGTAAATCTTTTTGTATTAATCTTTTCAAAATACATCTCATATCACAATGCATTAATACCATATAACATTGTAATAAAAATATAGCTATATACATTGCTACAAATATTACTAAACCTTTTATATCACTTTGTGGTATATACTTATCTAATATTTGTATTTCTATATATGGAATAGTCATAACCTCAATAACTACTGTCCCAATAATTATAAAAAACAATATCATTAATTTTTTGTGATACCCAGTTTTTTTATATAGTGACTTAATTTCTTTTAGTATCATTCTCAAAATTTCTCCTTTCATAATTTGTTATAGTTTAGTAAGAATTATTTTAAAACTTCTGGTAGCTAAGAAATATTTTCTACTAAACTGTAACCAAAATTTATTAATTATTGGTTTCTAATATATGAACTTTGATTTTTCAAATTAATAATTTTATCAATATGTTCATTCATATTTTCATCATGTGTTATAAAAATAATTGTTTTCTCACTATATTTCTTATTTAAATTCTTTAATATCTTTTCACGTGTTTCACTATCTAATTTATTAAAAACATTATCAAATATAATTATTGGCTTATCGCGAAGTAATGCTCTTGCAATTAAAATTCTTTGTTTCTGACCTCCTGATAATTTCACACCTTTTTCTCCTATAAATGTATCTAATTGATTTTCAAGTTTTTGTATATCTTTTAAAATTTCACTATCTTTTAATACTTGATTTAATCTATCTTCCTCATATCTTTTGTCTAACTCTAGATTTTCTTTAACAGTTCCTGAAAACATTTCGCTATCACCTGAGACATAGTCTATATATTCTCTAATATTTTGCTTGTTTAATTGCTTGCTATTATGATAATTAAAATAAATATTACCTTCTATTGGATAAAATCCCATCATAGTCTTAGCTAAAATACTTTTTCCGCTTCCATTTTCTCCAATTATAGCTACTTTTTCTCCTTTTTTTATATTGAAATTCAAGTTTTCTAAAATCTTAATTTTATCTATACTAATTGAAACATTGTGAAATACAATATCCCCATCTAATTCATAATGATAACTTTTATTTTCTTCCTCTTTTAAATTCATTAAATTTTTTATCTTCTTATTAACAACATAAAAATTATCAATAGTTTCTAAATTCGCACCTAATATTAAAAAACAATCTAATAAATTTCCTGAGAACATAATTAGTGCTGCTAAACTTCCAAAAGTCAAATTTCCTTTCATTATAGAAATTCCACCTAACAAATATATAATAGGTGTTCTTAAATATGTAATATGGTCATTTATAATCTCGTAAAATAAAATCAATTTAATTAACTTAACATCTTGTTCTTTACATTCTTCATTCAATTTTTTGTATTTTTCTATTTCTTCTTTTTGTTTATTAAATACTCTTATCAACTTAAAATGAATAATATTATTAATGGTCGCTCCTAACAGCATTTTCTTTTTTATAATTAGATTTTCTAATGATTTATTTAGCCTTTTATGATACCACATAATAAAACCTATCATTATAAGTATTGTTATTATAATATACACTGTAATTGGCAAACTTAAATTCATTCCTTTTGTGATAATAAAATAGCTTAATGAGAAAATATCTAATATCAAATTAAAAAATTTATTAAAAAACTCTGCATAAACTTCTGCATCATCATTCACTCTTTGTAGCATTTCTGTTTGATCATATGAATAATACTCTTGATATTCTAGTTTTAAAATATGTTCATATAGCATTAATTTTAAATCTGTTTTTATTTTTAATGCAAGTTTAGTAGTTACTTTGTCTCTTATGTATTTCATTATAAATAGGCTTAAGTTAATAATTAACATTATTTATTATAGCAATTAGCATAAGATTTTTTATTTTATCATTTTGAATTGTGTGCAATAGATATGTAGGTATTTCTGTATTTTCATATAGTATTCCATCAATTGCATATTTAATATATAGTGCAATTTGTAAACTTAAATATGATATACTTATACTTAATAGAATTAATAAGATGATATGCTTTTTTGTTCCTTTTAAAATTGTTTTCATTATCTTGCTCCTTACAAATACAACAAAAAAATTGCCACAAGGACTCGTATTTTCTAAAAATTTGTCCTTTTAGCAATTATATGTTAATTAATTATATAAAACTTTATTTTTCTGATATCAAAAATATTAAGCTCTTTCAATAGCAACACATATCTCGCAAAAATCTTCATAATAGATTTCCAATTGCGGATAATATAATGCCTCTTTATACCCAGAAGATGGTAACCACTTTGTATACATATAACTATATAAATCATTTATATCTTTTTGTTCTTTATTTGGTAAAGTAAAGCACACCCATAAACCTTTTGGCACTTCTACTTCTATTAAATCTTCTCTTCTTTCTTTTCCAGCTATATAATATATACCTTTATTAGTATATTCGCAATTTTTGATAACTGGTTGATAAATTCCATAATATAATTCTATCTGATTACTACTTTGAATAAAATAACTCATTACGTCAAATTTCCTAGATTTTTCATATAAATCACGAATTGATTTACTATCATCTTCTTTGATAACTCCTGTTGTTATGCCATAAAATTTTTGTTTTTCCATTTCTAGTATTCTATATTTAAATTCTTTTATTTCTTCTATTGCAGATTTAAATTCTATTTTGTCAAATACTTTTAATTTTTGATTACTTTTTCTAGCATTTGCTGGTGATATTCCATGCATTCTTTTGAAAGCATTTGAGAATGATACTGGTGAATCATATTGATATTTTATTGCAATGTCAATGATTTTTTCGTCTGTTACCTTAATTTCTTCTGCTGCTTTACTTAATCTTCTTTTCCTTATATATTCTGTTAGTGTCATTCCTGTTAAAAATGCAAATGTTCTTTGTAATGAGTATGAAGATATTCCAACTATTTTTGCTAATTCATTATAATCGATTTTACTTGTTAATTCTTTTTCTATTGTATCAATTACTTTGTTTAAATTATCATAATATTGCATTTAATTCACCTTTATTTTAATTAATTATAATAGCTGACATAGTTACAATATTTAAAATAAAAGATAGCTGTTGAGAATGGATAAAAAATAATATATTATAACTCTTTAGCAAATATAAATTACTGCGAGTTGTAACAACTAATATCTTCTTTATCTATCTTTTTATTTTCTTTTTCTCTTAAATATATTAAATGATATCCAAGTTCAATTTGAAAAATCATAAAAAATGCTGATAATCCTAAAATGTATGGAACTCCTAATGGAAAAACAAGACCTGCAAAATATAATCCTATTGAAGTTCCTATAATTGTTAATATATATCTATAATTTGTGAATACAGTTTGATATTCGTTTGGAACTCTATTTATATATGCTCCATCAACTACATTTTCATATGCAGTTGATATTAATATTGACCAAGTTATTGCAATTAAACATATTATTAAATTATTAGAGAAAAATGCTATTGCATATAGTGCAAATCTAATAACAAATTTAATTGTCAATGTAACATATTCACTTTTAGGTGTTAAATATTTTAAAGCTAAAATTCCTATTATATCTGCTATTAAACCTATAATTAATAAATAATTAGTAGCAACTGAATCTGTTATTTGAAATATATTTGTAAGCATTAGCATTTTTAGCCCTAATCCTGTATTCATTGCAATATGTGATACAAAACACCATAACATATAAGTTTTCATTATTTTGTCTTTTACTAAGTATTTAATAACCTCTTTTGCATTTACTCTAGTTTCTTTTACTTTTTGTTGTTTTATATTATAAACCACAATAAATGCTAGAGTTAAAAATATAATTGATATAAATAAACATACATTATAATTTACTACAATATTTGCTATTGTTCTACCTATAAAAATTCCACCTATTAAAATTCCAATATCACTAAATAAATATTCTACTAATTTTCTTTTGCTATATAGTTTATCATCCTTTTTTACTGTAACTATAAAAGGATAAATTGTAATAACTATAAGCTTCTCTAAAATAGTATCTGTTATAATTAAAATATCTATTATTGCAGTCATTCCACTATGGTTTATTAAAAAAAGTATTAATAAATTGATAGTTCTTAAAAATATAGCAGATGATATTACTTTTTTTATTTTGTTTAATGTGATTTTATTTGAAAATATTAGTAAAGCTATAGCACAAAATAGTCCTGAAACACTTAATATTTTGCTTATAGCACTTATGTCCATATTATTGTCCTGTAACCATAGTTGCTGAAAGTTCTTCCATATTCCTAGTGATATGCTGTAAAATGCTAACATTACTAGTATTTTGTTTTCTTCTTTTAGTTTTGCAAATTTTTCTCCCATTTTATTTTCCTTTGTTTTTCTATTATTAAAATATTCCTATGATTTCTCCGTTTTCATCTATATCAATATTTTCTGCTGCTGGCACTTTTGGAAGTCCTGGCATTGTCATTATTTTTCCTGCAAGTACTACAACAAATCCTGCTCCTGTTTTTAACTCTACATTTCTAACTGTTATGTTGTAATCTCCTTTACATTCTAAATTTTTTGGGTCATCTGAGAAAGAGTATTGTGTCTTAGCTATACATATTGGTAAATTACCATATCCTAATTCTTCAATTTTAGCTATTTCTTTTAATGCTTCTTCTGAATATTCTACTGATTTTGCTCCATATATTTTGTTTGCAACTTTTTCTATTTTTTCTCTGATTGTGTCTTCTAGTTCATACATATATTTAAAGTTCTCTTGTTTATCAACTAATTTTACAATTTTTTCTGCAATGTCTGTTGCACCTTCTCCACCTTTTGCCCATCCTTCTACTAAGCTTAGTTCAACACCTTTTTCTTCTAATTTTTCTCTTAAGAATTCGATTTCTTTTTCTGTATCTTGGTTGTATTTATTAATTGCAACAATTACATTTAATCCAAATTTATTTTTTATATTATCAATATGACGATATAAGTTGTCTATCCCTTTTTCTAAACCTTCTATATTTTCTTCTTGTATTTTTTCTTTTTCAATTCCACCGTGATATTTGATTGCTTTTATTGTAGCAACTAATACTACTGCATCTGGTTGTAATTCTGCTTTTCTACATTTTATGTCTAAGAATTTTTCAGCACCTAAATCTGCTCCAAATCCTGCTTCTGTTATTACATAATCTCCTAATTTTAGTGCTAGTTTTGTTGCTTTTATACTGTTACAGCCATGTGCTATATTAGCAAAAGGTCCTCCATGTATTATTGCTGGTGTATGTTCTAAAGTTTGTACTAAATTTGGTTTTAATGCATCTTTTAAAAGCACTGTCATACTTCCTTGTGCATTTAGTTGTTTTGCATATATTGCTTGTCCTTCTTTGTTGTAACCAATTAAAATATTTCCCAATCTTTGTTTTAAGTCATCTATATTTTCTGCTAGGCATAATATTGCCATAATTTCTGAAGCTACTGTTATATCAAATTTATCATGTCTTGGCACTATTTTTTGCTCTCCTGATAAACCTGTTTCAATTTCACGCAATTGTCTATCATTTAAATCTACACATCTTTTCCAAACTACTTTTTCAAAGCCTAATTCGTTTCCAAAATAAATATGGTTATCTATTAGACTTGCTAATAAGTTGTTCGCAGATGTAATTGCGTGAATGTCTCCTGTAAAGTGTAAATTAATATCTTCCATAGGTGCTACTTGTACTTTTCCTCCACCTGTTGCTCCACCTTTGATTCCAAATACTGGTCCTAAAGATGGCTCTCTTAATGCTAAAATTGAGTCTTTTCCGATTTTTCTTAGTCCATCTGCTATTGCGATTGACATTGTTGTTTTTCCTTCTCCTAGCGGTGTTGGACTAATTGCTGTTACTAAAATTAGTTTTCCATTTTTCTTTTCTTTTAGTCCTTCATATACCTCATCTGATATTTTTGCTTTGTATTTTCCATATTGTTCAAGGTTTTCTTCATTAATTCCTACTTTTTTTGCTATGTCTACTATTTTTTCTAATTTTGTATTTCTTGCAATTTCTATATCTGTCATATTAATCACACTCCTTTTTATTATAATTTTTACTAAATATGATTTTTAGAAAATAATTAGACTATCTTGAAAATCTTATAAAATAAATTTATGAAATGATGAATGTAAGCGTAATCATAGTAGAAATTCTTAAATTAATGAATGGGAGAATCTCAAACTTGATTTGAGAGGGGCCTATTCATTAGTTTTAGAATTTATATATGATGCAGCGCAACCGAAGAATGAATAAATTTATTTTATAAGACTTTCAAGGAAAGTAATTCATATAAAATCATATTTAGAAAAAATTATCACTCTTAAAAAATTAGTCCAGCAACTACTCCTATTAATGCACCAACAAATACTTGCACTGGAGTATGCCCTAATACTTCTACTAATCTTTCTGATACTTGTAAGCCTGTTAACCCAGGAGTCTCTATCAATTTATTTAATAATACCGCTTGCTTTCCAGCTGCTCTTCTTACACCACAAGCATCATACATTACAACAAATGCCATAATTAATGCTACTGCAAAAATAGGCGAATCTACTCCTTCATATTTTCCAACAAGAGTTGCTAATCCTGCTACAACTGCTGAATGAGAACTTGGCATTCCACCAGCTCCTATAATTCTTTTAAAATTAAATTTTTTAGTTGTTACTAAATCCCATATTACTTTAAAAAGTTGTATAAAAAACCATAAAAGAAATGGTATATAAATATATTTATTTTGCACAAATGCAATAAAGTCATTTTTCATTTTTTCATTCCCCTTTTTGTAAATTATTAGTTAAAGTTCAGTTGTAAGTTTTCTACTAGCTGCCAGAAGTTTAAAATAATTATTACTGAACTGTAACAATTATTACTCAGTTTCAAAATCTTCTTCTGTAATTTCTCCATCTTTATTAACTAAAATCGTAATTTTCTTTTCAGCTTCTTCTAATATTTTGTTACATTCTTTAGAAATTTTTATTCCTTCTTCAAATTTAGAAACAGAGTCATCTAAATTCAACTCTCCTTTTTCTAATTCAGCTACAATTCCTTCTAATTTTTCTATTTGTTCTTCAAAATTTTTACTCATTTTTAATCTCACTCCTTTGTATTAATTTTAACACAGATAATACTTAGCCTTAACTATAATTTTTGTTTCCAAAAATAAATAAGGCTAAGTAGTAACTATATTTTCATATTATTGTATAACTTCTCCTGTTGCTATATTTACTTGATACCAAGCCATAACAGCTGTAGTAGATTTATTATTAACAGAAACCATATAAATATCGCCTTCACGATTCATAATATTAAAAGTAACTGTACTATCATTTGCTCCCCATTTATTTTTAACCAATTCAATTACTTTTTCTTCATCTGTTGGTCCTTGGTTTTGGTTAATACTTTCTTGTTCTTCTCTTCCTATAATTTGGTCTTGTGTGGTTTGTTGCACATTTACATTTGATGTCTCATTAATAACATTTTCTTCTACGCTATTTTCTTGTTCTTCATCAATTTGATTTTTTTCTTCTTCATCTATTTCGTTTTCTTGAAACTCTTCTACTATTGTATTTTCTTCATTGTTTTCCCCTTTATCGTCTTTTCTTAAAAATACACTTATAGCTATTATAATTACTATAACTGCTATAATAGCAATAGCAATTATTATTTTCATTTTGTTTTCTTTTAACTTCTCCATTATTTTCTCCTTATTTAATTATTTTTATAAAATTTCAGCTTGTTTTTTTCCATCTGCTAACTGAATATCTATAATTTCTCCTTTGTTTAATTCTTCTTTAGATTTAATTATTTTATTATCTTTTTCTATAATTGAGTATCCTCTGTATAGTGTTTTTAACGGACTAAGTGTATCAAGTTTTGCAATTAACTCAGCATATTTTGTTTTTTCTTTTTCTTGCTTTGTTTTTATCAAATTTTCTAATTGTTTTGTATAATTGTCTATTTGAATATATGCTTCGTTAATTCTTCTAGTTGGCTCTTTAAATACCATACTTGACATACATTTTTCATATCTTAATTTCATCAATTGGACTTTTTTAAGTAGTCCATTTCTTAGCCTATCCTGATATATTTGTATTTTTTGATTTACTTCATAAATATCTGGTACTGCTAATTCTGCTGCTGCAGATGGAGTTGGTGCCCTTAAATCTGCTACAAAATCCGCTATTGTAAAATCTGTTTCGTGTCCTACAGCTGAAATTATTGGAATATCCGATTCATAAATACTTTGGGCTACTACTTTTTCATTAAATGGCCATAAATCTTCTAATGAACCTCCACCTCTTGCTAAAATTAAAACATCTGCTAATTTATTTTTGTTCATGTATTCAATTCCATATGCTATTTTCTCTGCTGCTCCTTCTCCTTGAACTGGAACAGGTAATAGCCTGATATAAACATTTGGATTTCTTCTTGTTGATACATTAATAATATCTTTTATAACGGACCCTGTTTGCGAACTTAATACTCCAACTACTTTAGGCATCATCGGTATTTTCTTCTTATGAATTTCGTCAAATAAACCTTGTTCTTCTAATTCTCTTTTTAATTCTTGATATTTTGTATATAAGTCTCCTAGCCCATCCTCTTCCATAGCTTTTACATAAATTTGATAGACACCATCTCTTTCAAAGACAGAAACACCACCAAACACCATAACTTTCATACCATCTTTTGGCATAAAGTTTAATTTTTGAGCATATGACTTGAACATAATGCATTTAATTAAACAGTTTTCATCTTTTAAAGTAAAATACATATGACCTGTATAGTGATTTTTAAAATTAGAAATCTCACCTTTTACTAACACATTATTTAAATATTCATCATCTGCTATTTTATTCTTTATATATTGGTTTAAATCTGAAACTGTAATTGCCATATCTGCATATTTCATTATTTTTACCTCACTTGTAATTGTTAAATTGCCAAAAATCTCCGTCCCCAATGGCAAAAAGTTGCCATTTAAATCTGGAACCAATGGCAACTTTATTCTTTTACAACACTTGCTAAAATTCCATTTATGAAATTTTTTGATGTATCTTCTCCGTATTTCTTTGCAAGCTCTACTGCCTCATTAATTACTACTTTAAATGGGGTTTCAGTATATTTTATTTCATAGATTGCAAGCTTTAAAATTGCTAAGTCTATTTTGGATATTCTTTCTATTTTCCAATCTGTTTTAAGATTCTTTTTTATTTTGTTTTCTATTTCTTCTTTGTTGCTTTGTATACCATTTACTGCATCTTTGATATATTTTTGTGCGTTCTTGTCTGTTAGATTATTGTTTTCTATGTATAGTTCTATTTGTTCTTCTATATTTTCTTTTTTTTGAATTTCTAGACTATATATAAGTTTAAATGCTTGTTCTCTTATTGCTGATCTGTTCATCTTTTTCCCCTTCTATTTATTACTTTTGTTATAATGCATAGTTGTTAATTTTCTATTTACTAAATTTTATCTATAAAGTTCTTTAACTTTTCTTTTACATCTTCTTTGTTTTGTTGTACATAATTTCCTATAAACGCACCAAATACTAATACAACTATGGCTAATATTAAGTCATGCAATCTAGTTATTAATATTAATATTGCTACAATTACACCAATTATAGCTCCTTTGTATTGATTCCAAAAATCTCTAAAATTATCCATTTATATTTTCTTCCTTTCTTTCATTCAGGACTTTTTGCATTTCTTTTTACATTATTTGCATTGTTTAAATTATTTACATTAAAAGTTATATATGTTAAATATAATAGAGTTGTTTATATTTAATATTTTTTATTCTTCCTCATCTTGCTTTGGTGCAACTTTCTTAACTGTAATATTTACTTCTTTTACTTCTAGGTCTGTTGCTATCTTTATTTTTTCTTTTATTTTCGCTTGTAAATTTGCTGATAAATCTTTGATTATAGCATCTGAACTTACAATTAAATTCACATATACTTTTACATTATTTTCTTTGTCTAATTCTACTTTTGTTGTTACTTCTTCAGCACTTTGAAAATTTAATGCCACAGAGTTAACTAGGTTTTCTAATGTTTCTTTTGAAATCATTAATTTTCCGCTTTCGTTTTCTAATAGAATTCCTTCTCTTACAAGACTTTTATCTTTTGATGATGAATCAAAAAATATACATTTTATTGATAGTAGTATAAATATAATACTTAATCCTAATACTATTTTTCCAGATGTTGCTCCTGTTATTATGTCTTTTACTACATTTCCAGCTAATCCCATATCTAACCATCCAAATACTAATAAGCATAAGATAATTGATACAATTAGCATTATTGTTGAATATATTACTAGCGTTGCTTTCTCTATAAACTTCATTTTTATTTCCTCCAATTTGTTTTTTAGCTTTCTATTTTTTGTTTTACATTTTCATTATTCATTTTTTATTGTCTTTCATTTTTATGGCATTTACTTTTTGTTATTATGCTTTTTCTTTTATTATTATAGCTTTTTTATTATGCTTTTTTATTATGCTTTTTATTATTTTAATTCTTATTCTTCTGTGTCGTTAATTTCTGGTTCTTCTGCTACTTTTTTTGAACTTTCAGTATCAACACCTTGTACATGAACATTTACTTCTTCAACTTTTAGTCCTGTCATACTTTCTACTGCTTTTTTTACTCTGTTTTGGATTTCAAATGCTACATCTGGTATTCTTGTTCCATATTCTACAATAATATTAACATCTATTTTTGCTTCTGTTTCTGTTGTATCTACTTTGATTCCTTTTGCTAGGTTTTTCTTTCCACTAAATACTTCTGTAATTCCTCCTGCAAATCCTCCTGCCATTCCTGCAACGCCAGATACTTCTGACACTGCTACTCCTGCAATTACTGCTATAACATCATTTGATATTTGTATTCCTTCTTGTTCTGTTTTTATTTCTTCTAGTTCAACTATTTCACCATTTTCTTCATTTACTTTATTTTCTTTACTCATAATTTTTCCTCCTTTTGTATATCGTCAAAAAAAGATATACTTAAAATTTATATAAGTATATCAATTTTTTGTTTTTTTTACAACCATTTTCACTAAATTTTCACTTTCATTTTTATCTAGAGTTACAATTCACAGCTTATCTATATATTATAAAGCTTTAATGATTGTTATATAAATATTTATATAACAATCATTAAAGCTTTTCAAAAATTCAGCTGTGAATTATAACTACTTAGGCCGTTTTTAGCATTCATGCTAGTTCATTTTAAATTGACCAATATCTGCATAACAAAAGAGCCTTTATAAAGTGTACTGAACCCAAAAAATTGGACATTTTTTGATTAGGTACTAAGCAGC
>CANPDB010000022.1 GCA_947572725.1 uncultured Clostridium sp.
TTAAGTATTAAAGATGAATTTGTAATAAAATAAAAAAATTTAATCTTTATTTCTGGATGAATTTACATAATTTTGACTTTTATTGTTAAATTTGTTATAATATTAGTAGGTATTTGCTTAAAAAAACAGGTAGAAAGAGGACTTTATGAAAAACAAAATCAAACTCATTATCATAATAATCATTGCTGGTTTCTCCTTTTTTGCCGGATGGGGAGTTTGTCTGTTTCAGGCAACTCCGGATACTGATGAAAAAGCAATTGAAGTAGCAGTGGCGGAAGCAGTAGCAAATTCAGCAGATGAACTAAAAGAAGCTAAAGCAGAGCTGAAAGAAAAAAATACTGAACTTAAAAAGCTGAAAGAGAAAAAAGTAAACACTAAAGTAAAGACAAATTCTCTTGACGCAGCAAAGAAAGATATGTATCAAGAAGTTGTCGAAACAATTTTCTATGATATACCAGGCGATTTTGTCATGAAAAATAAAGAGTTTAAATTTTACTCAACTCGTTCATGTACACCAGACGCATTAATCACCAATGAGTTAAACTTTATTACTCATCGTGATGTGGATGGAATAAACGAGTCTGGGTTTGAAGTTTTTATATCTATGAGTTCACAAGGGCCTGTATATTCTACAGAAAGGCCATACTTTGATCCCGCAAACTAACACACCAAAATCCTGTTTTTTCTCCCCCGTTTAATGTAACATCAGGGGGAGTTTTTCTTTTTGTTTTTTCTTGACAAATACAATAAAAGATACTATAATTAAAAAGTCAATAAAATGGCTCATTAGCTCAGCTGGTAGAGCAACAGACTCTTAATCTGGAGGTCCTCGGTTCGAAACCGAGATGAGTCACCAAAAATAGCAAAACTATAAAGTCTTGCTATTTTTTTATTTATCGTTAAATACATATTTATATTAAATTTTTAATTCTATTTTCAAAATCCCTCTAAACTGTTATCTCTTCTAAACTTTTTAAATAATTTTTTATATTTTCTAAAATAATGTTAATATCAGCATTTGTCCAGTTATAATTATTACAAAGATTAGAAATAAACATTGGCTCACTTAATACTAAATTCACAGTATTATAAAGTTCTTTGATTTCATGAATATCTATGTCATTATCAAAAATTAGAATTTTCATATAATTTAAAATTTTATCTTTATCTAAATTTCCCTCAGTTATTAACCAATACAAGTCAAATATATCTCTATATCTTGTTGATAAAGGTCCAAATTTTAAAATAGGAATTAATTTTTCTATAAAAATTTGTTCCTTTGAGTTGATTAAAAATTCTATATTTCCATCAATGATTTGTGTATTTAATAGTAAAGTATCTTGGTGAATGTCTGTATGTTTATGTACACCAATATCTAACTTAACATTGTAAGTTTTTCTATGATTATCTGTTATACTAACTGTTAACCTTTTTCCATGATAATCTTGATGTGATAGTTCTTCAATTTTATTTTTATCAATACTTAATTTGAAACCATCTATATGATCTAATTTACTAAGGTCAATAAAAATATTAACAATATTTTCCGTTGCAATCGACATATTAATTAAATCCATATCAATATCTACAGTTGCTCGACGAACATTATTTGTTAGATGGAACATTACAACTCCACCTTTAATTGTGATTTTATCACTATACTTAGAATGGTAAATTCTATTTATTATAATATCTTGACATACTTTAGAAATAGCATAATTTCGGTTATAACCTTCTTTAATATATTGATTAACATATTCTTTTAGACTATTCACTACATCACTTCCCTTTCAATAGTTTGCATTATATATGAGCTATTAAATACTTGAACATATTTATAAACCTTCATAAAATCTAACTCATTTTTAATTTTTCGATAATTGTTTATAACTTCTTTATATAATTCATATGGTAATTTCGTTTTATATCTAACAAGTTCTATCAGCAATCTTTCTCTATCATATATAAATACTTCTGTTTCTTCTATTTTACATTTAACTAATCCAATCTTTAGAAAATCTTTTTTCATAAAAACTTGTTTTACAGAAGTATCCTTTATTATATAAGATTTTATATCTGTTGCTAGGTAATAATATTCAGGTATTTTGTCTGTTAAATCATAATAATAAAAGGCACTATTTAAAGTTAATATTACATTAGGATGCTTTTTTACTATTACAGATAAATCATTTGGAGATTCCTCATCAGAATAAATTCCCCTTGAAATTTTAAACAGTTCTTTGCTTGCGACCTTTTTTTCAATTTGATATTTATTTAGTCCATTTTCTAATAACTCGTTAAAATAATATAACATTTTATTCCCCCTTTTTATTTAAGCAAATAAATCGGTTTTCGTCAATAAAAAACCGATTTATTTGTAAATTTTACAACGATTATCTATTTTTCCAAAGTGGTACATTACTTAAAATTTTGCACTACTTTCGCACCACTTTGGAGATTTTTTAAAATTTATTTAAATCTTATTAAACTTTTCTAAACTATAATAAATTTTTATTTTTTTCTGAAACCTTATTGATATATATAATTCTAACTATTACATTAGGTATATCAGTACATATAAAAAAGTATAATTTTTAAGAGAACTGCCCACTCTTAATCTGGAAGTCCTCGGTTCGAAACCAAGATGAGTCACCAAAAAAGCAAAACTGTTAAAGTTTTGCTTTTTTATCTTTCAAAATTCTACTAATTTTTTATGACTTTTAATATTAAATATTCCATTTTAAATTACTATATTAAATGTGTTGCATATAGTGGAACTGATAATATATTATTATTCATTCCAAAATTCCTATTTGAAACTCTAATTCCATAATCAGGTTGATATTTTTGTATATATGCTTTCAAACTATTTGCTTTAACATGCGTTCCTGATTTTACCTCTATAGGAATTACTTTATTTTCAATATTTACTACAAAATCTATCTCCATATTTTGATTAGGCTTAAAATAATATAATTCTCTATCACCTGTTTTTAATGTTTGCGCTACATAATTTTCAGTCAGTGCTCCCTTAAATATATTATTCTCATTTATTAGAATATCTTTATATTCAACTTCACTAAGTGTTGAAAGTAATCCTACATCATTTAAATATATTTTAAAATTAGACTGTTCTATATATGCTTTTAATGGTGATTGTGTTTTATCTATTTTAGTTGCTTTATATATTAAACCTGCTGATAACAACCAATCTAATGGTAATTCATAATCTCTTTTATTAGCATTTTGTTTTATAATATTATATTTGAATTTTGTATTATCTTTTGCAAGCTGGCGAGGTATAGTTTCATATATCTCATTCATCTTTATAGTCTCTGCAGCACTCATTGTATATTTTCGCATATCTGATATATACGCCATTATAATTGACTGATGAATTATTCTATCAAATTTCATAATATTCTTATCATTTTTAATATAATTTAATATTGCCTGTGGCATTCCGCCAATCAACAAGTAATCCTGATAATATTTTATTGCTTTATTATGCAAAATTTCTATCATTGTTTCTTTATTATTATAACATTCTTTGATTATCTCAGATAATTTTTCTTCTTCAATAGCCCACAAAAACTCTTCAAAGTCCATAGGGTACATATTCAAAATTCGTACTTTGCCAACAGGAAAAGAACTATTAAATCTATTAATTTTAACTCCCAATAAACTTCCTGCACATATTATCTTATAGTTTTCTTTTGCCTCACAAAAATATTTTAACGATGTTATTGCATCTTCTGATATTTGAACTTCATCGAAAAATATAATAGTGTTTTCTATATCAATTGATTTTCCAATAGTCGCTTCTATATATTTTATAATTTCTTTTGGTTCCATAGTTTTTTCAAATATAGTTGCCAAATCATGTTTATTTTCAAAATTTAGATAAACATAGTTTTTAAAATTTGTCTTACAAAATTCTTCTATTATATATGTTTTTCCAATTTGCCTTGCTCCTGTTACTAATAATGGAGTTTTCATTTCATTTTCTTTCCAATATATAAGTTTTTCTAAAAATTTCCTTTTCATTTGCTATACCTCCAACATAATTTTACTACACTGAAGATATTTTTTCAATAAAAAAATGATTTATTTCATTTTTTTATTATTTTTTAAATGATTTTCTTCATATTTTTAATAAAAAATGTGACTAGCACTAATTACTATTCACATTTTTATTATCAATTTGAGTGAAGTTTTCCACTTTTTAATCTGCAATTATGAAATTCTTATTATCTTGTACTATTATATTATTTTGTTCGTTACTTTTTTGTTCATCATTTTGTTTTTGCACATTATTTACATTTGTTCCCTTTGTCCCCTTTAAAACAATTTTATTCATTGCATCGTAAGTATCTTTAGATAATAGTGTTGTTGAAACAACCTTTCCATTTAACATTTTTGTGATATAAGTCTCTGTTTTCAATCCATTTGCACCTTTTTGTTTTATCTTTTCTGTTCCTACTGGCAAAGTACTATCTTCTACATATTTTACTGTAAAAGGGATAGATGTTATTGTTTTAGTATTAAAAGTAAAAGTATATTCATTTTCCTCTTTTAATCCATATATGCTAATAGTAGCAATTCCATTTTGCGCACTAGCAACAATTCTAATTGGATATTTTCTTGTATTTTTAAATTGAAAATCTGTCATTCCATATACTACAGTAGCATCTCTACCAGCTGGTAGATACGAAGTTACAAATTGGTGATTTCTTCTTTCTACTATTTCTAAATTTGCTAATAATACTGAATTATATAATGTAGAAGAAATCTGGCAAATCCCTCCACCTATTCCGTCTACTACTTCTCCATTTGAATAAACTTTAGCATTTTTATATCCTGCTGCTACTGTTCTTGCACCAAGTGTTTTATTATAAGAAAATACTTCTCCTGGTGAAACTACTTTTTCATTCAATTTTTGGCAAGCTAGCACTAAATTTACTGTTCTATCTTTATTACTTACATCATATCTAGTAGTAAAAGTTGCTAATTTATCTGGAAATGCCTCTGTTCCTATATCTCCAATAGTTATACTAGGTTTTGTTATAACAAGTGGTATTTCATATTCTTCTTTTGCTTCTTGTAAAATTTTCTTTGCTTCTTCTACATTAAAATCTATTCCTTCTACTTCTGGATAAACTGTAAATGGCTCTTTAGTATAATAAGCATCTTTTGTTTCTTTATAAATTTCATTATGTATTTTATCTATATCAATTTCTTCTGGCTTTTTATCTATAACAGGTATATCAATATCATCTTCTATTATGTTTATATTGTTTAAATTTTCTTTTACTCTACTTATTAATTCATCTATATCTATTGTTATTCCTTCTTTTCCTTTTGTAATAATTAATTTATCTCCTTCCATTGAATAACTAGATTCAATAATAACTTCTGGTAAATTCACATTTATATCTTGTATAGTCTTTTTTGCAACTTCCTCATTAAGTTTCATTTCAACATTAATATTCTTTTTACCAATTAAAGTAAACAAAATATTATAATTATTAACAAATATATTGCTATCTCTTCCAATTAGATAAGCCTTATCTACTGCACTTTCTACTTCATAATTAACTTCCATTATTGTAGGATTTAAAGACGTTTCATATTCTTTGTATCTAATCCCTATTTCTTTTTGCTTTTTTTCTTCATACAAATTTTGTATTTTGTCCATAGCTTCTTTTTTTGATAATCCAGATATATCTATTCCTTCAATAGAAATTCCACTTATTATATTTTCATTATTTATATTTATAATAGAAAAAATTGTAGATACAATAAGTAATAACATTATTATTGTAATTGATATAATTAAAATTGTAGTTCTTTTCTTCCTAGCTTCTAATAGTTTTGTACATATATATTTTGGATTTTCGTTTTCTTTTGTTTTTTTATTAATGTTTTTACTCTTTTTCTCTGTTCTTTTCTCTTCTTGTTCATCTGATTTTTTTATTTTCTTCTTTTTCGAATCTTCTTTTAAAAAAATCTTCTTCATAATTCTCCCCTTATAAAATTTTATACTTCAACTATACCATAATGCACTTTTTTTGACAATAAAATATAAACATTCTTTTTCTTATAATGTTACAGTTCAAAATAAATAATCTAAAATAGCGCGAAGGAGTTCTATATATTTAATTTTTTAGGAGGATACGAGTAGGAATTACTTGGGGGGAGCCTAAAAAATTAATATATAAACTCCTGGGTGCGAGTAGAGAATTTTTACTTTGACTGTAACATTATTCTCCTTACATTTTTATTAAAAAAATCAATTATATATTACATTAAAATTTTGTCATTTAAACAAATAAAATACAAAATTTTGACTTTTTTTAAACTTTTTTTAAAAAAATACTTGAACATTGTCAAATTTAATATTATAATATCTCTAGCAAAAGATAAATAAGGAGAGAATTTAAATGGAATTAACTAAAAATGTCTTTTTTAACACAGATAAATTAGTTGAAAATAGTAAAGTAAAAATATCATATACAGGAAAGCTTTTTCAAGATGCTTCACAAGAAGTATCTATTCATTATGGATTTGGACTTAATTGGGATGGAGTAAATGATATCCAAATGGAAAAAACAGATTTAGGATTTCAAGCAGAAATCGATTTAATAGAAGGTGAAACTTTCAATTTCTGTTTTAAAAACGAACAAAATATATGGGACAATAACGATGGTGCAAACTACATTTTCCCATTAGAAAAAGTTCAACACGAATTATTAGTATTAGATGATGAACCTGTTGCATTAGGTTCTGTTAGAAGATTAAGAAAATCTTATTTATGGAGTAAAAAAGTTAGATTAGCAATATATAAAATCATAACATACTTCCCAAAAATAATTTCTGGAAATTATTATAAGAAAAAACCTTCTAATACTTAATTATTAGATTAATAATATGTAATTACACAAAAAATCTCAATTATTTTAAAAACCAAATAATTGAGATTTTTTTTATATTATAATCCATCCACCATTAATTGAAATAACCTGTCCAGTAGTAAAACTATCTTCAACAAGCCATTCTATACATTTTGCAATATCACTTGCCTTTCCAATTCTTCCTAATGGAGTCTCATTTTGTAATTCTTTAAGTTCATCTTTAGATAACATTGCATTCATATCTGTATCAATTGAGCCTGGTGCTATTGAGTTTACTCTTATATTAGATGGACCTAATTCTTTTGCAAGAGCTTTTGTTAGTCCATCCATACCAGCTTTTGACACAGAATAAATTACCTCTAAAGAACTTCCTACCATTCCATTAACAGAAGATATATTAATAATAGATCCGTTTTTATTATGAATCATATTTGGTATAACTTCTTGTGACATAGCAAAAGCTGAATATAAATTATTATTAATAACTCTATTCCAATCTTCATCTGTTTCATCAGTAAACAGCTTATATTCTGCTATTCCTGCATTATTCACTAAAATATCAATCTTTTTATACTTCTCTAATGTATATTTTACTAATTCCTTTACTTCTTGTCTTTTTGATACATCTGCTTTAAATATATCTATTTTTATATTCTCTTTCTCAAGTTCATTTTTTAATTTTTTTGCTTTTTCTTCTGATTTATTGTAATTTGCAACAACAATTATTCCTTTTTTTGCTAGAGTCTTTGCAATTTCTCTTCCAATTCCCCTTGAAGCACCTGTTACAATTGCTACCTTTTCCATATAACCCTCCTACATTTTTCACTTTTTATGCTATTTAATATAACTATTATACAAACTTTTCTTGCTTCTATCAATAGCTTGGCGAAATTTAATTATAAACTTGTATGAAAAATAATATTATGCTATCATAATATAAATACTAAATACATTATACTCTTTTACATTAATAGGAGGAACAAATATGTTTAAAGGGAAAAAAGTTATTATCTTTGATATGGATGGAACATTAATTGATTCTATTGGTATTTGGAATGACGTTGATAAATTACTAATAAAAAAGTTAGGATTTACAGGAAAAGTTGAAAGCGATATCATTCAAAAACAAAGGGATGAAACATTAAGAACATATAGTAAATCTGAAAATCCATATTTAGATTACTGTAAATTGTTAGGGAAAATATACAATTCACAACTAACTGCTGAAGAAATCCTTAAATTAAGATACGATGTTGCACAAGATTATTTAAAAAACGTTATAGATTATAAACCAAATGTAGATAAATTATTAAAGAAGCTAAAAGACAATAACTTTATACTCGCTATAGCAAGTACAACAAGAAAAGTAAATATAGATATATATCGAACTAAAAATAAAAATATAATGAACAAAGCAAAACTAGATGAATATTTTTCACTTATTTACACTAGAGAAGATGCTAAAGAAATAAAACCTAATCCCGAAATTCACTTAAAAATTGTAGAAACTTTAAAGGTAAAAAAAGAAGATTGCTTAATTTTCGAAGATTCTTTAATAGGAATAGAATCAGCAAAAAATGCAGGAATTGATTGTGTTGCAATATATGATAAATATTCAGATATGGATAGAGAGCAAATTAATGAACTATCTGATTATCAACTAAACGATTACTCTGAAGCTATACAAATATTAGATTCTATATATAAGAAAGGTGATTAATAATGAAAGAAATTGATAAAATAGCATTCATTTATTTAAAAGATGGGAAAATACTATCTACATTATCTAAAGGAAAAGATACATATTATATTCCAGGTGGAAAAAGAGAAAATGGAGAATCAGATGAAGAAACTTTAATTAGAGAATGTAAAGAAGAATTGACTATTGATATAAAAAGAAACTCTATAAAATACTACGGAACTTTTGAAGCTCAAGCACATGGAAAATCAGAAGGTGTATTAGTAAAAATGACTTGTTATACTGCTGACTTCTACGGAAATCTTGAAGCTAGTACAGAAATTGAAGAAATTAGATGGCTAGATTATAATGATTTGAATAAAATTTCTCCTGTTGATAAACTTATATTTGCTGATTTGTATGATAAGGGATTATTACATTCATAAGATTTTAATATATTTAGAAAGGATTTTAATTATAATGAATTTAATATACAAAAAAGCAGAAAAAAATGATATAGATGATTTAGTAGATTTAAAAATAAAACAAAACTTATTTTTTAATAATCGAGATGGATTAATAATGAAAAATGAAAATGTGGTACGAGAAAATATACAAAAAATATTACTTGATCAACTAAATAAAACAATCTATTTTTTTATAGCAAAAGATGAGAACAACAAAACTGTTGCTTGTAACGGTGTAATTATTCATCAAATGGTACCTTCTGATTCATTCATTAATGGCAAAAAAGCTTATATAACAAGTGTGTATACCGAAGAAAATTATAGATGTAATGGTATTCAAAATACATTAATGCAAATGGTTTTAGATTTTATTAAAGAAAATAACTGTAAGAAAATAGAACTTGATGCATCTAATCCTCCTGCTATAAAATTATATGAGAAATTTGGATTTAGAAAAAATAGTATAAAATATGTTTTAGAAAATTAATTATGTTCGCTATGGAGGAATTTTATGAAAAAAAACAAGAAAATAATTATTACTTTAGCATTAGTAATTATAGTTATTATTTCGATTTTAGTTTTTTTTATTTACAAGTTTGACAGTTTTACTTTAGAAATATTAGAAATAAATGATAATTGCATACTTGGTAAATCAATACAAAATGATAAATATTATTTAGTATATATAGATTTAGAACAAGTTATATATAGGAATTTTCATAAGATTAAGATAACTAATTTGAAAGAAGGAAATATAATATATGTTTTAAACGAGACCCCAGAAGTTAAAAATGCTATTGCAATTGTTACTACTGATGGACATATTATAGATGATAGCCTAAATAATATTAAATTAATAACACTTTTGAAGGAAACTTCAAAAAAGCATTTATCTTTTATTAAATAAATGCTCATATTTATATATAATTTAAGAACTTGTTTTATAAATACCTTGTCCTTTATTCAAAATAACTTCTTTCTTACTGTTAACCAATATGCTCCCAAAATATATTGGAGGGTTTCTTTTTATGTAGTCAGTCTGCATTTCTTTAATCAACGATGAGATAATTTCTGTATCATTAGGATTATTACCAATTCTTTCATTCAATTTTCTAGTAAATGCTGGTTCTTTTACTAATCCATTTATAAGTTCAGTATTATATGTTATAAGTGCTTCATGCATATCTTTCCAAGCTTCATTTGTGTATTTGATTATGCATAAAGCAGTAGCCATTTTTTCTTTTTCCTCATAGATAGCGTTATCAGTATCATCATTTCCGATAGCTGTTTTTGTAGCATCAGCAAAAGTAGCTGCAAATATATCAGATCCCAATCTATTATCAAAAAAATTATTAGGTGAACTTGTAGTTCCATATTCCAATATATCATCTTTGTAATATATATTTAAAATATACAAAGCACCTAGAGCTAAAATCAAACTTTCAATATTGCCTTTTTTGAGGTTGTTACGTCTATCATGCTTTACCGCTTGATATGACTTATTCCATTTTGCACTACTAGTACCTCGTTTGTTTGCATTTTTCAACGGTTTAAGTATTTTATATTGCTCATTAATAAAGTTAAAATTTGTACACGAAACAATAATCTCACGATTACATATTCCCCATTTATCATTTAAATATTTAATACAATCTGTATCAAAAAACAAATCTCTTGAATTACCTTCATCATCTAATATATCTGGTCCATTATTAAGTTTATATAACTCTTTAGATAGAGACTCAATCTCTACAACAATTCTCATAATCAAATCAGCTATATACATTGAATAGACTTTTAATTGGTCATCTGAAAAATTAATATACTTTGTTAATTGTAATGTTTCTTCTTCAAGATTTTTGTAGATTGGCCAAAAACTATTAAAATTTCCCATTAAACTCCCCCATTGTCAAAAAACTTTAATTCCTTAAACATATTTTTATTTCAAAAAAATGCAAAAGCCAGCAATCAAGATACTTTCAAGACTACTGACCTTATATGGAGCCACTTATCCGATTCGAACGGATGACCCTCGCATTACAAGTGCGATGCTCTGGCCAACTGAGCTAAAGTGGCAAATATTTAATTGGTGACCCGTACGGGAATCGAACCCATGTCTCCGCCGTGAAAGGGCGGTGTCTTAACCGCTTGACCAACGGGCCTTATATACAAAGAACTAAATAATTTTGGAAAATTATTTAGTTCTTTTGGTGAGCTATCCGCGACTCGAACGCGGGACAACTTGATTAAAAGTCAAGTGCTCTACCACCTGAGCTAATAGCCCACATAAATGCATATTTCACAATGCCTTTATATCTTACAATATTTTTTGCGAAATGTCAATACATTTATGAAATTTTTTTGTCTTTTCTGTGAATTTTTTATTTTTGCTCATTATTAACTACGCATTTAGCTTTTCTACAACTTCTTCTACATTAATTCCATGTACTTCACAAGCTTCTTCTAATGTTTCCATTTGTGAAGCAGGGCAACCTAAACAATGCATTCCAATTTCTAATAAAATTTCTGCTTTTTCTGGTGCCTTTTCTAATATTTCACCAATTTTTGTATCTTTGTCAAATTTCATTTTTAATCCTCCTTTAATAATTTATATTATTACAATTCACAGACATAATTAAACAGTGTAGTAGCTAAATAGTTATAATATAAATTAGCTATGAACTGTAAACTCATATTGTTACAGTTCAGACTTAATATTTCGTACTCGCTCCCAGAAGTGTATATATTAATTTTTTTAGGCTCCCCCAAGTAATTCCTACTCGTATCCTCCTAAAAAAATTAAATATATAAACTTCTTCGCGCTATTTTAAGTTATTTAGTCTGAACAGGAACCTCATATTTTAAATTTTAACATAAATTTCTCAAAAAGTATAGACAAATAGAAAAAAATGTTATATGATGGGAAAAATTGTAAGGCGGTGATATTATTTCAAATCTAATTCATTTATACTTTATCACATTTATTATACATCTTTTTATCACACTATATTCATTCTATACTTATTTTAATTTTAAATTTTTTCATAACCAACAAGGTTCTAAATTAGAAATCAAAAAACAAAATTTTAAATAAAGGAGGCAATTTTATTTTAAAACATAGAAAAAAAATAATATTTTCTATATTATTTATAATTATTTCAACTTATTTCACATTTAAATTGTTTTATCCCATCTATACTGCTAAGGAAATAATCATTTCATATGGTATACACCCTTTTGATATTTGTTCTAAAAATCCTCAATTATGGAAACATATTAAAATCACTTACATATTTATTTCTATATTTTCTGAGCTTATATTAAGTATATTTATATACAATAGACTAATTTTAAAGTTAAAATTTCTAAAACCCACCTCTAAAAATCACAAGCAAAATACTCACTCCAAAAATAACTTTGCTACTGATTTAAATTTACAAATAGGCTTAGATGAAGAAACAAATTCAAAAGTTTTTATTCCAGAATCAGGATTATATCAAAATTTCTTAATTACAGGAACAATTGGATCAGGAAAGACCTCCAGTGCTATGTACCCTTTTACAGAACAACTACTAAAATATAATAAATATCATCCCACAGAAAAAATCGGAATGCTTATTTTAGATGTAAAAGGAAATTATTACAAACATATAAAAAAAGTCGCTCAAAAATATAATATTGCTAATGACCTTATCGTTTTAGAGCTAAATTCAAATATTTTTTATAATCCTTTACATAAACCAAATCTAAAACCACAAGTTCTAGCAGATAGATTAAAAACAATTTTATTATTATTTTCAGAAAATAATACAGAATCTTATTGGATTGATAAAGCTGCTCAAATTATTACAGAATGTATTAAACTATGTCGATTATATAATAACGGATATGTAACTTTTATAGAGTTGCATAAATTAATTACTATTCCTAATTATTATCAAAAAAAAATAGTTTTATTAAGAAATTTATTTATTCACTCCAAATTCAGCTCAAAACAAATTTATGAATTAAATGAAAGTTTAGAATTTTTTCAAAAAGAATTTGAACAATTAGATAGTAGGACAAAAGGAATTCTTATATCTGAAATCACAAGAATTACAAATACTTTTATTTCTGATTATGATGTTATGACAACTTTTTGTGCGCCACTAGATAAATTAACCTTTAAAGGCTTTGATGATGTAATTAAAAATGGAAAAATTGTTATATTAAATATGAACATATCAGAATACAATTTACTTTCTAAAATAATCGCAACTTATTTAAAATTAGATTTTCAAACTGAAATTATGTCAAATTTATCAAAAGGAAGATGTAAAACTACTGCATTTATTTGTGATGAATATGATAAATATGCTAGTAAAACTGATAGTGAATTTTTTTCTTTGAGTAGAGAAGCAAAATGCATTAATATAATAAGTACTCAAAGTTATTCTTCACTAAAAATTGCCTTAAAAGATGACTCTCAGGTACGAGTTCTTGTACAAAACCTAATTAATAAGATTTGGTTTAGAACAGATGACATTTTTACCATTGAAGAAGCACAAAAACAACTAGGGAAAGAAGAACAAAAACGCATATCAAAAAGTATATCTGAAAGTGCAAAAGAAACCAAATTTAGTTACATAACTAACACTTTTAATTCAGAAAATTCAAATATTTCGGAAACATATAGTACTTATACACAAAAAGATTATAGTTTTGACACTAATTTTTTCTCACAACAATTAGAAACTTTCACCGCTCTTACTTTTTTGTCTGATGGAAATACAATTTTACAACCAAAAAAGCTTAAATTACTTCCATATTTTAAAAAAGAGTTTTAAGAATTTCTATACAATAGCAATTGCTTAGAAATTTTAGCAAACCCAATAATTATCTTGTATAGAAAGTCCTCCTACTAGGATTCTTTAGCTGTTGAGCTTTAACGATTACAGATAAAGTATGCTGTGTAGAACTTTCCTACAATATAAAAAATACAATTTTATAGAAGGAGGTTTTTATTGAATAAAAAACTATTTCATTTATTATTTATTTTTTTACTTTTTATAATATTTTTAAATAATTTCACTCTTTTCTCCTTTTGTTTTGGAGACCCAAAAATAGTAAGTAAAATCAACAGTGCTTTTGAAAGTATAGAAGGATGGATTTTAAAAATATCAACTCCAGCTGCAGCAGTTGCAGTTGGTACTGGTGTATTTATGAAAAAATTCAGTTTTGGAGACGAAGAAAGACTCAGAACTGGAAAAAAATTAATAAAAAGTGCATTATTTTCTTATGCTTTCATTCTAGCAATTGACCTTATTTTATCTGCTATTAAATCATTAATTTCTTAAGGAGGACTTTTTGGAAAACAATAATATAACTCAAATTATAATTGACACCATTAATAACATTTTTCAAACTTTATTTTCTTCTATTGATAATAATTTATACAATGTTTTAGATAACATTACTTTTATTAGTTCTAATATTTTAAATGATAAGAACTTTGAAAATATCTTTGGCACATCAACAACAAACGGAATTTTATTAATTGCAAACTCCCTTTTACTTGCATTTATTTTATATTATTCAATTCGATATTTAATGTCCCATTTCACTTATCATCAAACAGAATCTCCCATAAGTTTTGTTATGAAACTCATTTTATATGGTATAGCAATGAATTGTTCTTACTTTATCATCTCCTTTATACTAGATTTAAACTCTAATATATCATTAGCACTTAGGGGATTAGGAGAAAGCTTATTTGGAAAATCGGTGTGTTTTTCCGAGTTAATTACAACAATTAATACTAATATGTCAATCAATACAAGCTCTATAGACATATTTTCTTTAGATGGCCTGATTAAGGGAACCCTAAGTATTTCTTTGCTAAATTTAGTTTTTTCCTACTCACTTAGGTATATTATGATAAAAGTATTAATTTTACTTTCCCCTTTTGCCATTTTATCTTTAACTTTAAATTCTACCAGTTGGTTTTTTAAGGCTTGGGCTAAAAATCTATTTGCTTTATTATTTATACAAATTGTAATCTCATTTATCTTATTAATTCTATTTTCTATGAATTATTCTTCTACAAATTTGTTTAACAAATTTATTTATATTGGTGGAATTTATGCTTTAATACAAGCAAATTCATTTGTTCGTGAATTTATTGGTAGCATTTCCACAAATATAACACAAACTGTGAAAAACTTTAGCGGATTCAATAAATAACGCTATTTAGTTTTTAATAATAAAATGTATATTTTTTATAGATATTGAAGTTTTAAAAATTAACATAACAAATAAAATTAGAAAGGAGTTTCATATAATGTTATATTTTCATTATATGAAAAGTATTAATGAAATTTATATTTCCACAAAATTATAATTTTAAAAATAAATTATTCGGTATATTTGATTATAGTACAATTATTATTAATGTTATATGGTCTGCTTTTATCATATTAATTTTATATAAGTTTTTACATAATTTAAATATTCAAATTTTTATATTTATTATTACTTGTTTACCTTTATTTCTTTTTAGCATTTCAGGCATAAATGGTGAAAATATTATTTATGTATTTTCTTATATGGTTAAATTTATAGTTAAACAAAAACTATTTTTATATTCAAAAAAATAATTCACTATATTTTTTCTAGTAAAAATATGCCATATTAAATTATTGCAATAATTTGTTACAGTCCATAGTTAAATTCTTTACTCGCTCCCATGAGTGTATATATCAATTTTTTAGGCTCCCCCAAGTAATTCCTACTCGTATCCTCCTAAAAAATTGAATATATAAACTCCTTCGCGCTATTTAAAATTATTTATTATGAACTGTAAAAATAAGTCTTATCATATTATTAATTTTGCTTGAATTTCTTGTCTAAAAAAGATATAATATATCTAAATTTTACAATTAGGAGAGAATTGAAATGAAACTAGAACAAAATGATAAACCACTTTTATTTTCAGAAACAATAATACCTGACATATTCTTTTCTGAATATTTATCAGCATTACCAGGTGATTATTTAAAAATATATTTATACATAATATTTTTATCTAAATATGGAAAAGATATAAAATTAAACGATTTATCTAAAAAACTAAATATCCCTCTAAAAAGCATCAATGATGGTTTAAAGTTTTTAGAAGAAAATAAATTAATAACAAAAAAGACAAATGGATATATAATTACAGACTTACAAGAATTTACACTACATAATTTATATACTCCTAATTTAACTATGTCAAAAGAAAAATTAGAACAAAATTCAAAGAATAAATCTAGATCCAAAGCAATTGAGCATATAAATAATATGTATTTTCAGGGAATTATGGGTCCATCTTGGTATAATGACATCGACTTATGGTTTAGAAAATTTGGTTTTGATGAACAAGTTATGATTGCATTATTTGATTATTGCTATAAGCGTAGTGCATTACATAAGAATTATGTGCAAACTGTTGCGGAAGCTTGGTCTTCTAATAATGTAAAAACTTGGAATGATTTAGACAAATACTCTGAAAAACAAGAAAATCTATCTAAATTTAAGAAAACAATTGCAAAAAAACTTGGAAAATATAATGGACTTACACAATATGAAGAAGCATATATTGAAAATTGGGTTTTAAATTTCCGTTATAATATGGATATTATTGAAATTGCATTAAAAAGAACTACATTTAAACAAAATCCAACATTTGAATATATTAATAACACCATAACAGATTGGCACGATAGAAATTTAAAAACACCTGAGGAAGTAAATGCTTTCCTTGAACAACGCAAAAAACAAGATAAAAATACTAAAAATTTAAAAGAACAAGTCAATAAAGCTAATTATGATCAAAGAAAATATGATAATTTAGATTTCTTATATGCTAATTCTAATAAAAAGGAGGACTAAATGTCTAACGAAGTATTAAATTCTTTATTAAAAGAATATGAGCAAAAAAAATTAAAATCTGAAATAGATTTGGAAAAAAGAAAAACAGATTTATATATAAAAATACCTAAATTAAAAGAAATTGAAGATGAATTAAACCATTATGCAATTAATACTGCTAAATTAATTCTAGAAAATAAAAATACTTCTTTAAATTCTTTACAAAAAAAGATTGATGAATTAAAAATAGAAAAAGAAAAAATTCTAAAATCTAAAAATTTAGATATTAATTATTTAAAACCTTTTTATGAATGTGAATTATGTAAAGATACTGGCTATATTAGAGATACTAATTATAACTCACAAATGTGTAACTGCCTGAAACAGAAGCTATTAGACTATTCTTTCCATAAATCTAATATGACTAATTTAAAAAGTGAAAATTTTAGTAATTTTAATGAAAATTTATTTTCTGATAAAATAAATATTGAAAAATATAAATTTGATATTTCTCCTAGAGATAATATTAATAATATAAAAAATAGTTGCATCAATTTTATAGAACATTTTGATGACCCTAATACAAATAATTTATTATTTTCAGGCAATACAGGTTTACGGAAAGACATTTATGTCAAATTGTATTGCGCAAGAATTGCTAAAAAGAGGTAAAACTGTACTTTATCAAACAGCTTCTATACTCCTTGAAAGCGTAATAGATTATAAGATGAGTAAGCAAAAAAACTCAGCTGATAATATTTATAAATCTATTTTAGAAACCGATTTATTAATTATTGACGATTTAGGTACAGAAAGTTTAAATAGTATGAAATTAAGTGAACTTTTTACAATATTAAATGCTAGAATATTAAATTTAAATAATAGAATTACTAAAACAATTATTTCTACTAATTTAAATATTAATGATATATTTAGAAATTATGAAGAAAGAATTGGCTCAAGAATTGCTGGTTATTATGACATTTATTTCTTTTTTGGTGATGATTTGAGGTTTAAAAGGCAATAAAATTTAAAAATATTAATTTTTTTATAAAAAATACTAAAAAATATCAGAAAGATTCATTTTCCTTCTGATATTTTTATTTTATTCCATATCTGGTTTTAAAGTTTCTATACTTACTACTTTTCCGCCATCATTTGTTCTTATTAATGTAACTCCTTGGGTAGATCTTCCTAAGATACTAATATCTTTTACATTAATTCTTATTATTGTTCCAGTGTCAGTTACTAACATAACATCTTCATCTTCTGTCGCAACCCTTACTCCTACAAGTTTTCCTGTCTTTGGAGTTATTTTATATGTTATGACACCTTTTCCTCCTCTTATTTGTACTCTGTATTCATCTAATTCTGTTCTTTTTCCAAATCCGTTTTCAGTTATTGCTAATAAAGTTGCTTTTTCTCCTGCTATAACAGATTCCATACCTATAACTTCATCATCTTCATCAATTCTTATTCCGATAACACCTTGTGATACTCTTCCTATTGGTCTTACATCTTTTTCATCAAATGTAATACACATACCATTTCTAGTTACTAATACCACATTATCTTGTCCATCTGTTAATCTAACTTCTATTAATTCATCATTTTCTTTTAATGTAATACTTTGAAGTCCAGTTTTTCTTGATGAATTATATTCTGCTAATGCTGTTTTCTTAATTAAGCCATTTTTTGTAGCCATTAATAAGTATTTTCCTTCTGCAAAATTTTGAATTGGAATAACTGCTGACACTTTTTCTCCTGGATCTAAGCTTAACAAATTAACAATTGCGGTTCCCTTAGCTGTTCTACCTGCTTCTGGTACTTCATATCCTCTTAATCTATATAATTTTCCTTTATTAGTAAAGAATAAAATCGTATCATGTGTTGAAGCTGTAAAGATTTGTTTTACAAAGTCTTCTTCTCTTGTTGTCATTCCTGTAATTCCTTTTCCACCTCTTTTTTGGCTTCTATATGTATCAATTGGTAATCTTTTAATATAACCAAAATGTGTTAAAGTAATTACTGTTTGCTCTTCTTTTATTAAATCTTCTATATCAATTTCTCCCTCTGCTGCAACAATCTTTGTTTTTCTTTCATCTCCAAACTTGTCCTTAATTTCAAGTAGCTCTTCTTTAATTATGTCAAAAACTAATCTTTCACTACTTAAAATCTCTCTTAAATGAGCAATTAACGCCATTAATTCATCATATTCATTTTCAATTTTTTCTCTTTGCAATCCTGATAAAGTCTTTAATCTCATATCCAAAATTGCTTGTGCTTGTATATCAGTTAGTCCAAATCTTTCCATTAATCTTTCTTTTGCATCATCATATGATGAACGAATTATGTTAATAATTTCATCTATATTGTCTAAGGCTATCTTCAAACCTTCTAAAATATGGGCTCTTGCTAATGCTTTATCTAAATCAAATTGAGTTCTTCTTAAAATAACCTCTTTTCTATGATCTATATAACAATCTAAGCATTGTCTTAAAGTCAATATTTTAGGCTCTCCATTAACTAAAGCTAACATAATAATTCCAAATGTAGTTTGCATTTGTGTATGTTTAAATAATTGATTTAAAACTACTTGTGCATTAGCATCTCTTTTTAATTCTATAACAACTCTAACTTTATCTTTTCTATCAGATTCATCTCTACATTCAGAAATTCCTTCTACTTTTCTTTCTTTTGAAAGATCTGATATTGCTTTAATAAGATTTGCTTTATTTACTTGATATGGTAGTGAAGAAACAATAATTCTTTGTCTATTTCCACTCATTTCCTCAATTTCAGTTTCTGCTCTTAATGTAATCTTTCCTCTACCTGTTTTATATGCTTGTTTTATCCCTTCCATTCCAAGAATAATACCTTCTGTAGGAAAATCTGGTCCTTTAATAACTGACATTAAATCTTCATCTGTTACTTCATCTTCATCGATTATTTTTATTATTCCATCAATTACCTCTTTTAAATTGTGAGGTGGTATATTAGTAGCCATACCAACAGCAATTCCTGATGAACCATTAATTAAAAGTGCTGGAATCCTTGCGGGTAATACTGTTGGCTCTTGTAGTCTATCATCGTAGTTTGGCATAAAATTAACTGTATTTTTTTCAATATCAGTTAACATATATTCTGAAATCTTTGCCATTCTTGCTTCTGTATACCTCATCGCTGCTGCTCCATCTCCATCCACAGAACCAAAATTACCATGTCCATCAATTAGCATATATCTCATTGAGAAATCTTGTGCAAGTCTTACCATTGCGTCATAAACAGAACTGTCTCCATGTGGATGATATCTACCTAAAACAGATCCAACAGTATTAGCACACTTTCTATATGGCTTGTCTGATGTAATTCCATCTTCATGCATTGAATACAAAATTCTTCTATGTACAGGTTTTAAACCATCTCTTACATCAGGAAGTGCACGAGATACAATAACACTCATAGCATAATCAATATATGCTGTTCTCATTTCTTTTTCAATGTCTCTTTCTATGATTTTTCCGTCATTTCTTTCTTGTGGTCTATCTTCCATTTTTCTCCCTCTTTTCTTTATTTTTCTACATTTGTATTATACTAAAATAGTAAAAAATATGCAAGTAAAAAACACTAAAAAGTTAGGGAAATGTACAACTTAAATTGTAGTTTATATTTAAATTATTAATTATTTTTTAATTCAATATTTTGTTATTATCATTTATATTTTGCATCTATTATTTATATTTTATTTTTACTATTTATATTTTATTATTTGTATTCGATTTTTATTATTTATATTTCAATTATACTAATTTTTCTGCTAATTCTAATTGCTCTTTACTTAAATTAAAATCTTGACCATTATTTTTTATTAAATTATGTAAATTTTCAATTATTTTAGCTTCATTAATAGTCTTTTCAATAGGTGCAAGATTTTTAAATTCTTTCTTAATTTTATTATATTCTTTTTCCATTCCATTAAAATCTTTATTTTGGTAATAATTTTTCCAATTATTTATATACTTATTTGTATATTCAATCGATTCAGATTGCCTTGTAAAAGTTTTTTCTATATTATTTTCTACATTATTTAAAATAGTATTTTTACCTTGTTTTATTGTTTTAGCAACTGTATTATTTATTAATCCTGCATTTCTTACCTTATCAACTACTGTATCTAATAAAGAAGATAATCCATCTATCAGCCCTCCAGTCTTCACTGCACTTTGCATTTGAGAAACATTCTCAAAATTCCCAGTAACTATTCCAATTGCACTTTTACCTAAATCTATTGCATCATCAATTGTCTTAGTAATACCGTCTTTTAGACCATAATTTAACAAATTGTCCTTTATATTAATAATTTGGTCATCTAAAAATTCAGGTAATAACGCTTTTATTCCAATATCTACTGCTGTATTAATTGTTTTTCCTAAAGTTGACTCTAAAAAACTCTTTTGTGTATTTTCGTTTATAAGTCTATTATTAATTTCAATATTATTATTATTTTCTAATTTATTAATTTCCATATAAATTCCTTCTTTCTTTATTTTTTCTTAATTACTATTCTGTTTTATGTTTATTTTTTTAAATATTTTAATAATATAATAGTTTTTTTATTAATATCTTATCTTAAATTAATCTCTATTTTTTATATTGTGTTTTAATTTATAATTTTTATTTCTATAAAATTCGTATAACATTATTTTTTAATATATTCATAAAATATTATTAAAATAATGCAAAATTTTTACAATATGTAAACTTTTATTGTGCTAAAAAACAATTTTTTATATTTATAGGCAAATTTCTTAATTCACCTAATACTCAATCAATATCTCATATTTTATATATAATGTTTCTATTTTTTAGTTCCAAATTACTTTTGGGTATAAGAAATGTCGTAAACAAATAAAAAAACATAATTTTTATTAGAAAATATATATGTTTATTATATATTTATAGTACATATTTATTTTTTTATTTTCAAATTTTATTAAAAAAATTAAATTTATCATAAATAACATATCTATATAATAAAATTTTTATTTTTTTATAATTATTTTGATTCTCATTATATATTAATAATACATTTTCCTATTATTTTACTTGATTTTAGGTATTATATATTACTTTTTTATATCCTTATTTTTAGACTAATATTATCTAATTATATATTTTGCGATAAATTATATAATTTTAATAACCTCCTTACCCTTTCTATTAATAACTAATTTAATAAAATAGCATTATTTTTTAATATATGTAAACCTTTAAAGCAATATTTGATAATCTATCTTATTTATAAATAAATTCAAAACCTTTTATTTACAAGCATTTAGTTTTATTTAAATAGTATTTTTTTAAATATTCTACATAATTTTTTAGTTGTTATAAAAAAATAGTGTAAACTAATTAAAAATTTATATATTTACCTCTTTTTATTTTAAAAAAACATATAATATTTTTTCTTTTATTATTCTTTATATCTTACTATCTATATAAAAAATAAATTTTACATAATGGAATAAATCAAATATGATATGTTTAATTTATTAATTAATTATCTAATATTTTAATAATTAATTAATTTAATTATTAAAATATTATTTTTTTATTAATTAAATTAATTTTTTAATATTCCTCGCTTGCATTATGTAAAATCAACTCAATTTTATTGCAAAAATTTGTTTATTTTCCTTATATTTTAATTTACACATATATTAATAAAAAATCACTCTCCATATATACTATATGTAAACTTCAGCATTTATATAATTAGTTATAACTTGGTTTTCTTTAAAACCTCTGTATTGCTTAAATACCTAATGAGTTAGTGTTATTTATTTTCCTCTATTTTTTACTTTCTAATTAACTTTACAACTAATTATTTAAGTTACTGTCAACTCATATAAAACTATAAATTTCACCATGTAATTGTTAAATTTAAGCAGTAATTTTATAACAAATTTACACTATCTCACTCTAAAATTCTATTCAATATAATAATTCATATCTTGTATATTCTTTTCTTTTTATTTATTATTTATTTAATTTTTATTAATTTATTTATTATTAAATTTATTTTTTATATATTTTTTATATATTTTTTTATTTTATTTAATTATTTTTTTATTACAAATTTTTAGCACTCTTTACATAATCTAGGCACTATTTTTATATCCATTACTACTCATTTATTGATCAAAAGATTTTATCTAGTACATCTTGTAAATTGATATATATAATAATAAAAATAATTTAAATATATCAATATATGTAAACTTTCAAAGAGTAATTATACTAATATATAGTTTTTAATGTTATAGCCTATATATCTTATATATCAACTGATTTATTTACTATCATCTATTTATTTTCTTGATTTTTTATACATGTACTATTTAGCTAGTGTAAACCTATATAAATTTGAATATTATTAAATATAATTAATTCAAAATTCATTTAAATTCAATAAAACTTTCTCTTTTTTTATCTTTTATTGTGTATTTATGTTCCAGATTACCATAAATAAATTAATATTTTATAAGTTTATTAATGAAAAAAGTAATTATTTATTTATTTTTTTATTAATTATTTATTTTATTTTTTTATAATTTATTTTTAATAAAATTATACTTCAAAAAAGCTGTTTTATGTAAAATATATTGATTTATTTACATATTTTTTATTAATATCTTCTATTTTTAAAAGTTTTATTTTGTAGTTAGAAAATAATATTATTTTTTGTTATATGTAAACCTATGGTATTGTTATTTTACAGATTAACTTTTTAACTATTTGCTGGATTTTATCTTTTATATCAACATTTTTAACTATTATTGTTTTTTATTTTTTACATAAAATATTACTGCATTGTTATATAAAATGGTAACCACTAAAATAAGCTATATTTTCATTATATACTCACTAAAATTAACAGAAAACGATAATTTTGTCTATTTATATATTTTTTATTGTATTAAAAGCTTAATTTTAAAATAATTTTAAAATTAAAACATTTTTATTTATTTTTTACTTATTTTTTGAATTTTTATTTATTTTAATTAATTTATTTATTATTTTTTATTATTTATTAATTATATTTTGATATTTATTTCTATTTTAAACAAATAATAAGCAAATTTTCATTAATTTTTATATATAATTACATCTGTATTTTCTAAAACCCTTGTATCTAATATTTTTGTTTAGAGTATATATTTATTATACAAAATAATATTATTAGTCAACTATATGTAAACTCAAAAATTATAATATATAGCCATAAACTTTATTTTTTATCATCTCTGTATTAAAGCTATACCTAGTATCATATTAATTATTAGTTTAGTTAATCTATTACTATATAGTTATATTATTAAACTTAATTTCAAGTAGATGTAAACCAAAATCCTTTTACATATTTTTAACAAAAAACAATCAAATTTAAGTTAAAATCTTATAATTTTTTATACAATTTCTACTTTATAACTATAAAAATTGTACTTAATATTTCAGATTTAATAATATTTTTATTAAATTTAAATAATTATTTTTTTCTAATTATTTTACTATTTTTTTAATTTATTAATATTTTTTTATTTATTTTTATAATTTATATTTAATATTATTAAAGTTATTTTTTTATATATAAACTATACAATAGCATTAAACAAAATTTTTATTATAATTTCTAATAATATTGCAACAAAATATATTACAATAATATTACAGTTACACTATATGTAAACCAATAAATCATTATTGGTATTTAGTTATTACATAATTAAAGTAAACTGTATCCTAGTAGTATCTAAGAGCATATGTCGTAAGCTTCGTTAAATCTATTTTTTTATACATAACTAATTAATTTCTATTGTTTTTAAGTGTAAACCTCTATAATTTATATTAATTTTGTATACAAAACAACAACTTTATTTTTCATTTATTATATATAAAAAACTATTAACTAAAATTATTTTTATAATTAATTTATTTAATTAATTTATTTTTTTTATTATTTATTCAGTTCTTTATTTTCATAAAATGATTTTTTAATATTTTTTATTTTATTTTTATATTTAAATATTATTAATTATTTTAAATATATATATAATAAAATTTAAGATTTATTTACTACTTTATTAGATTACTTTTTTATGTTTTTTTCTTGTTCTTATATACTATATTAACACTTGATTTTTTTAAAATAATATTACATGACAATTATATGTAAACCTATTTTTGTAGTAAAATTATGCTTGTACTATTTTGCTTAACATCTAATTCCATTATGTATCTAAGAAATTGTCATTTTGTATTTTGACATTATTATATTAATTTGTATTTCGTATTCATATATTTCTTATTCCTGTAAACCACTTTTAATAAGATATTATTTATATAACAATATTAAAAATATTTTATTTAAATTTACAAATTTTATCACTAAATTTTGTATTTTATTTGTAATATAATACCATATTTTTTATAATTCTATTTTAAATATATTTTTATTAATTATTATTTTTATTTAATTACAAATTTAATTTTAAATATTTATCTATAAAATATTTAATTTTTTTCTATTTAAAAACTTTATTTATAATATTTTTAATTATTTTTATTCTAATTTACTGCTACTTTTTGTTATAATATTATAAATATTATTATTAATTATTTTACAATAATATTACACTTCTGTTTTATGGAAACTCTTTTTTTAGAACTGTCTATTATATCAACACCTGTTTCTGTAGCTAGTTTTTCTGGATATTATAAGGGTTTTATTGTTGCGTACTTTTAATTAGATAACTAATATAAATATAAATTATACTGTTATTCGTAAACTTACTCTTTTGTTATTATTGTCTTCTTGTAATTACAATTTTTTCTTATATAATTATTAATTATATTTTTTATTTATTATTTTTTTAAATCAAGTATTTTTTAGTTATTTTTTATTCATTTTTTAGTTAATTGATATTTTTTTAATAATTTTTTATATTTTATTATTTAATTTATAAAATATTTAATATTTTATTACATATTTATTATATTAATTTTTAAATTTATATTTTTTATATTGTAATTATAATTAAATATCATTTATTAATTGTAATATTTTTATTATTATATTTAAAATTAACTATTTTTTCTTTTAATATTTAAAATTATATTAAAAATATTAATTATCTATTACAAATTAATTAAATATATATTATTAATTTTTATAATTTATTTATTAATTAATTTTATTTATTATCTAATTAATATATTTTTCGTTATATTATTTTATAATTATATAATTAAATTATTTATTATTTATTTAATTATTGATATTTTTATTTATAATTATCGTTTTATTTTAAATATTTATTATAAATTAATTATTTATTTTAATTAATTTACTTTTAATTATATTATTTATAATTGAATTTTTTATTATTAATTTAATTATTAATATTTTTATTTGTAATTATCATTTTATTTTAAATATTTATTATAAATTAATTATTTATTTTAATTAATTTTATTTATTATCTAATTAATATATTTTTCGTTATATTATTTTATAATTATATAATTAAATTATTTATTATTTATTTAATTATTGATATTTTTATTTATAATTATCGTTTTATTTTAAATATTTATTATAAATTAATTATTTATTTTAATTAATTTACTTTTAATTATATTATTTATAATTGAATTTTTTATTATTAATTTAATTATTAATATTTTTATTTGTAATTATCATTTTATTTTAAATATTTATTATAAATTAATTATTTATTTTAATTAATTTATTTTATTTATAATATTTATTATCTGTTTAATTTAATTTTTATATTAATTTATTTTATTTATTATCTAATTAATATATTTTTTGTTATATTATTTTATAATTATATAATTAAATTTTTTATTATTAATTTAATTATTGATATTTTTATTTATAATTATCGTTTTATTTTAAATATTTATTA
>CANPDB010000023.1 GCA_947572725.1 uncultured Clostridium sp.
TATGGAATGGCTTTACTTTCAAAAGAACAATATGAAGCAAATTTAGATATGGAATATTCATCAACTATTTTAAAACTTGATGAATTAGATAAATTAGAAATAAAAGTAACACATACTCGTTGCAATGGATGTGAAAATCATTGTAAATTAACAATTAATAGCTTTAGTAATGGACAAAAACATATTTCAGGGAATCGTTGTGAAAAAGGTGCTGGAATTGTAACAAAGTCTAAAGATTTACCAAATTTAGTACAATACAAATATGATAGAATTTTTAATTATAAACCATTAGAAGAAAGTTCAGCAAAAAGAGGAATTATAGGAATCCCTAGGGTTTTAAATATGTATGAAGATTATCCTTTCTGGTTCACATTTTTCACAAACTTAGGATTTAGAGTAATTTTATCAGAAAAAAGTACTAGAAAAACTTATGAAAAAGGTATGGAATCAATGCCTTCTGAATCTGTATGTTACCCTGCAAAACTTTCACATGGACATATAGAAAGCCTTTTAGAACAAGGAATAACAACTATTTTTTATCCTTGTATGCCATACTCTAGAAAAGAATATGAAAAAGCAGAAAATCATTACAATTGCCCAATTGTTATTTCATATTCTGAAGTATTAAAAAATAATATAGAAGGATTAAAAAATCCAAATATTAAGTTTATTAACCCATTTTTATCTTTTGATAAAAAGAATTTAGTAAAAAAAGTATTAGAATTAGATGAATTTAAAGAATATAATTTTACAAAATCTGAATTAAATACAGCTGTAGAAAAAGCAGAATATGAATATCAACAATGTAAAAAAGATATAAGACAAAAAGGTGCTGACACAGTTAAATATATTGAAGAAAATAACTTAAAAGGTATAGTTTTAGCTGGTCGTCCATATCATATTGACCCTGAAATAAACCACGGAATCGACACATTAATTACTTCCCTAGGTCTTTGTGTATTAACAGAAGATAGTGTTTCTGATAAAACAGAAGCAAAACGACCTTTAAGAGTAGTAGACCAATGGGTATATCACGCTAGACTTTATGCTGCTGCTGACTTTGTTGGAAAACACGATAATTTAGAATTAATTCAATTAAATTCTTTTGGTTGTGGTGTTGACGCAGTAACAACAGACCAAGTAGAAGAAATTTTATCTAGCTTTAATAAAATGTACACTCTAATAAAAATAGATGAAGTTAATAACTTAGGAGCTGTTAGAATTCGTATTCGTTCATTACTTGCTAGTATGAAAAAGAGAGAAAAAGAAAATCAAATTGAAAAAGCAGATGGCGATTATGAAGTTAAAAAGAAAATATTTACAAAAGAAATGAAAAAAGATTATACTATTTTATTTCCTCAAATGGCACCTATACACTTTGAGTTAATAGAATCTGCTGTTAAAAGTGTTGGGTATAATGTAGAATTATTAAGAAATTGTACACAAAAAACAGTTGAAACAGGTTTAAAATATGTAAATAATGATGCTTGTTACCCATCTATATTAGTTACAGGTCAAATGATAGAAGCATTACAATCTGGTAAATATGATTTAAATAAGACCGCTTTAATTATGACTCAAACTGGTGGTGGTTGTAGAGCAACAAATTATATTGGATTTATAAGAAAAGCTTTAAAAGACGCAGGGTTTAGTAATATACCAGTTATTTCTCTTAACTTTGTTGGTATGGAAAAAATGCCTGGATTTAAAATAACAGTACCATTAGTTGATAGATTAATGAAAACTATAGTTTATGCAGATTTATTACAAAAAATGCTTACAAAAAATAGAGCTTATGAAGTAAACAAAGGAGAAACTCAAGCTTTATTTGATAACTGGATAGAAAAATGTAAAAAATTATTAGAAAAAGGTTCAAACAAAGAGTTTAAACAAAGTATTTATGATATAGTTAATGATTTTGAAAAAATAGAATTAGACACATCAATAGAAAAACCAAAAGTAGGAATTGTTGGAGAAGTATTAATTAAATATCATCCTTTTGGAAATAATTTTGTAGCAGACCTTTTAGAAAAAGAAGGTGCAGAAGTTATTTTACCTGATTTTATGGGATTTGTTAAATTTATGGCAACACATAAAATTACTTTTAATAATTTACTAAATACAAATAAAACTTCTTCAAAAATTAGTAAAGCTGCTATAAAAATAATTGATATTTTAGAAAAAGACTTAAAAATAGCTTTGGCTAATTCTAAAAAGAATTATTTACCACCTTGTGATATTTGGCACTTAGAAGATAAAGTTAAAGATGTTTTATCTATTGGTAATCAAACTGGTGAAGGTTGGTTTTTAACTGCTGAAATGATTGAATATATAGAGCATGATATACCAAATATTGTTTGTGTTCAACCATTTGCTTGTTTGCCAAATCATGTTGTTGGTAAAGGTGTTATTAAAACAATTAGAGAAAAATATCCAGAAGCAAATATTTCGCCTGTTGATTATGACCCTGGTGCTAGTGAAGCAAATCAGGCAAATAGAATTAAGTTATTGATGACAGTTGCTAAAGATAATTTACAGTTAAAACAAAATAAGAAAAAAGCTATTGATTTAGAAAATACTGATAATAATAATAAAACTGTTGTAATTAAATAAAATAATAAAAAATTTATAAAGTTAACGCTCCCAGGAAAGTATATTTTTTATTCTACTCGCTTCTTCCCACCGGCGCTGTAACAAGCAAAGCTTTAACAGCCCACGGCGGTCCCCACGGAAAAGCTCGTTTCATAAAAAAATATGTACTTTCCTTCGCGCTTATAATAATTTTATAGATTTTTTTATTTTGTTTATTATTTATTATAACAAATTTATAATTTTTTATTTTATTTATTACTTGTAACAATTTCATAGATTTTTATTATTTTATTTTGACAATATTTCTTTAATTTTCCACATTTCTTTCTTAGTTTGTTGATAACCCAATTCATATAATTCATCAATTTTACTCATATCTAAAAGTCCAACTTTTTCACTTTTAATTCTTATATTATAATCAGATCCATCAAGTTCATAATTAGATAATTCCTTTCCCATTAAACTTAAAGAACGACCTGCGACTTCAACTAAATTTTTACTACAATTATAACTTATTCCATCATCAAAAATAACATCTATAACCCTATCTGCACCTATCATTTTTAATTCTTTCCACGGTACATTTTCTCTTACTCCTCCATCTATTAATTTTATATCCTTATATTTACAAGGACAAAAAACTACTGGATAACTGCAACTACCCCTCACTGCTTTTCCAATATTAATATCATTTACAAAAGTAATTTCATCTGAAATATCTTTTCTAACTTTACATGAAGTAAAACAAATTACATTACCTTTGCATAAATTAACACTTGGAATTACTAAAGGTTTCTTTATTTGAGATATATTATTAATACCCTTTTTTTCACAGACATCACAAATTAATTTTTCTATTTGTTTTCCAGTATTTAAACCATTAATTACAATTTTTCCTGTACAAATCAAGCCAAAAATAAGTTTAAAAATTTGCATTAAATCTACATATTTTATTTTTTTACAATATTTTTTAAAAATATCATACATTTCATCAGAATTAAATCCAACTGCATATAAACAAGCAACAATACTTCCTGATGATGTTCCCCCTATGTAATTAAATTTTATTCCCGCTTCTTCAAATGCTTTTATTGCACCTATATGTGCTGCCCCTTTTACCCCTCCACCTGCTAAACATAAACCATTTTTCATTTATATCACCCATTATAAATTATGTAGAAAATTTATTATTGTGAATTTTATTGAGAATTAAGTATTTTTATGGTATATTTATAATTAGGAGGATTCATTTTATGGAAAATAATTATTATGATATTTTGCAAGTTAATAAAAATGCTTCTCAAGAAATTATAGAAAAAGCTTATAAAGTTCTTGTAAAAAAATATCATCCTGATTTACAAGAAGATGGACTAAAACAAGAATATGAAGAAAAATTAAAATTAATTAACGAAGCATATGAAATTTTATCAGATGAAGAAAAAAGAAAGCAATATGATATAGAATTATCTCAAAAGGAAAGTATTAATAATCAACAAACTTCTCATAATCAACAAAACTATACAAATACTCAATATACTCGGACAATACCAAAACACATCTCCTCAAAATGAACAGCATATTAATAATTCTACTCCTAATTCTATAGATGAAGACGAATTGTTGAGAATATATGAAGAAAAATTAAAACACGACGAGCAAATACAACAACAATACAAACAGGCTCAACAACAGGCAGAAGCACAATTAAAGTATGAACGAGAATATAATCAAAAAATGAATAATGCAGTCAATAAAGCTTACCATGATGCTTATATTCAGGATTTAAAAAATAGAGGTTATAAAATTAGATATAAAAAAACTTTTAAGGATTATTTAACAGGTTTTATTTCTATTATTGCTATTATAATTATTTTTTATTTGTTATGGCATATCCCTTCCATTAGAAACTTCTTTATAAATTTATATGAAGAAAATGAAATTTTGCGTACTATTGTTGATGTATTCTTGAGTATGTTTAAAAAATAATTATACTTATTGAGTTTTAGGACTCCAAAACCTAAATATTTATTATGAGGATCTATTATGAAGAAGAATTACTACCAAATACTACAAGTTGACCAAAAAGCATCTATAGAAGTTATTGAAAAAGTTTATAAAACATTAGCTAAAAAATATCATCCTGATTTACAATCAGAAGAGAATAAAACCAATAATGAAGAAATACTTAAAGATATCAATGAAGCTTATGAAACTTTATCAAATCCTGATAAAAGACAAGCTTATGATGAAATGCTAACGCAAAAATCTATGCTTGCAAGTCAATATATCCAAAATGAATTAGATAGTTATAATAATTATCCTAACATAGAAAATTCTAATAATATAAATAACAAGAAGAGAAAGAAATCATTTAATGACTATTTTTTAGATTTTATTGCCATTTTGATTACATTCTCTATTTTACTACTATTGTGGCAAATTCCTTTTATTAGAAATATTTTCTTTTGATTATATTATAATAAAAAATATCAGTAATTTATTGCAATTATCTATATAAATATTTCATTTACTTACAAAAAACGATAATTATTAACTTTTATTTAATAATTATCATTTTTTATATTATTTTCTCTTTCATATATCGGTTATCTACATTAATTCTTAGTCTATTTTTTCGAATAATTTATTTTTTCTAATTTGAACTTTTACATATTGATTTATAATTAGCAATAAAATCATAAAAATTAATGTAATTCCTATAATTGCAATATTAAAGTTAATTGTTTTTAAAATACTAATTAAATACATTAATAATAGAACAATTGCAATTGTATAAACATAATGAAAAAATTTATTACTATTTTGTTTTAGAACTTCATATTCATTTTCCCAGTTAAGTATTGGCCTCTTTAAATCTATAATCAGCATAATATTACTATTTAATATATTAATAAGCAATGCATCAATAAATAATGCTATTATATAAATAATTGGTATTTGTCCCGCTATAAATTTTATAATAAAAAGAACCATGCATGATATTATAGTACTTATTACTATTTGCAAAACATTTTTTAACCAAAATTGTTTGTATAAGCTTATCGGTATATATTTCACAAAATATGCATTTTTACCATATCTTGATATAGCAGTTAATGATAAACTAGGTAATGAAAATAATACTTGACATAGTCCCAAGATAACACAAAATCCCTCTATGTTTAAAGAAAGCGAGTTAAAGAATTCTGCTATTTCTATATTTTTCGATAATATATTTACTTTAACATATATAGATACTATTAGTCCAAATATTAGTAACATAGTCACAGGAAAAATGTATTGTATTAAAAATAATATATTTTTAATTATATACTTCCATTCGTTTTCTATATATGCTTTTAATATTGATTTTTGTTTACATTCTTTTTCTAAATTGATTTTTCTATTCCTATTTTTCTTATTATATACAGTTGTTTTCAAAAGTGTTTTAAAATATGTTTTGGTACCTATATATACATAAGGAATTAGTAATATAGAATATACTAATAACAATTTTAATATATTAGCTATAATATCTTCTTGTTTTAAAATACCTATTAATGGATTTAGTATTATTGTACTTTTATTAAAATATATTGATATATCATTCAAACTAATTAGCGTATTTATCAAGTCCTCATCTTCCATTACCATATTTTTAATATAGAAGTATTCTCCCATTACAATAATACCAATTAACAAAGTGGTTATAAAAAGTTGATAAGCATTTTTATTTTTTATTAATTTTATTAAATGAATCAAAGCTACATTAATTATCCCTATAATTAATGTAATAAAAATAGGTAATAAAAACATTATTACTATTAAACTAATAAAATACAAAAAGGTCATTTTAGCATCTAATCCATACATTATCATTGGTAGTAACATAAAAATCAATTCGGTTCCATATAATAAACTTAAAACTGTATTAAATTTTGCAAATAATAATTCTATTGGTTTTATTGGATATGGCATCAGTATTTCTATATCCTTTGAAAAGTAAAATACATTTGTATATATTAATATAGTTTGAAAAAGCATTATAATAAACATAAACATCATATAAATATTTAAAAAAATATTAGTTTGTCCATATTCTTTTAACGTATCTAATACTTCATAACTCACAAAAAAAACCGCTATTAAAATAATTGCTAAAACCCAAAAATAACTAGACTTTTTATTTAATTTATTTGTTTTTTTATCAATTATATTAAAATTTTGAAAAAAATTAGCAGTTGATATTTTTGTAAGCATTATTATATTTTTAATCATCTTTTATTATCTCCATAAATAATTCTTCTAAAGATTTATTTTGCTTTAACTCTTCCCTTAAATTTTCTATTGAGCCAACATATAATAAATTTCCTTTATTAATAATTCCTACTTTGTCACATAACTTTTCCGCTACTTCTAATATATGTGTAGAAAAAAATACTGCATTCCCATTATTAGCATATTCTCTCATTATTTGTTTTAAGTCATATATAGATTTAGGGTCTAAACCAGTAATTGGTTCATCTAATATCCAATTTTTAGGGGTATGTAACAATACCCCTATAATTATAATCTTTTGTCTCATACCATGTGAATAATTTTGTATTTTTTCTTCTAAATAATTATATATATCAAACTTTTTTGCTAATGTTTCTATTTTCTTAATTCTTGTATTTGAATCAATTTTATAAATGTCTGCTATAAAATTCAAATATTCAATTCCCTTTAGATTTAAAAACATATCTGGACTATCAGGAATAAGTCCTAAATTTTCCTTTGCTTCTACTGGATTTTTAGTAATGCTATTAGTATCTATCTTTATATCACCTTCATCAATTGAAAGAATACCTGTCATCATTTTTATGACTGTAGTCTTCCCTGCTCCATTTGGTCCTAGAAATCCAAATATTTCTCCATCATTAATTGTTAAATTAAGGTTATCAATTACTTTATGATTTCCATAAGATTTTGATACATTCTCTAATTTTATCATATTTACTATATATGCGAGAAAGCATATTCTCCTTTCTAATTAACATTAAATGACATTACAAAATTTGTATCTTCAAGTAATTTCATTATAACTGTTATATCTTTTGAGTTTGCATTTTCTTCTTCTGAGTCTTTTATTTTTAATTGATATATATATATTTCCCCTTCTTTAGAAAATTTTTCATAATTTGCTTTATTTATTTCAAAAAAGTTATTTTTCATATATGTCTCAAATTTATCAATCGTATTAAAATTATCTTGTTTAAATGTCTCGTCTAATTTTCCATAAATATAGTTATAGTCTTTGTTATTTAATGCTTGCGTTATTTTTTCTATGTTCATTCCTACTTTTATTTGCTCTTTTCCTTTGTTGTATCTTTCTATAAATTCTGGTACATCTATTGTATATGTGTCTAAAATAACATTTATATCCGAAGCATTTTTTTCCTTAAATATACAATAATTTTCATTTTTATCAACACATACATATTCAGTATAGTCTTCATAGTTATTTATTTTATATTTTTCGAGATATATTTCTGAAGATATTTGCTCGTTTTCTTCTAAGAATTTCCAAAATTTATCATAACTTCCAAATCTTTTTTCTCTATATTCAGGATCTAACAAGTTCTCATATGTATATTTACTATCATTAATTAACATTAATTTAAAGTCACTATATCTTTCTTTAATTATATCTTCTGTAAGCATATTAAGTTTCATATATTCGTTATATTCATTTTTTTCTATTTGTTCAATTGTATTTTTATAATCTACGTCATCTATATTTTTATATTCTTCAACTATTGGCTCAATTGAAAATGTATTATTATAAAAATCCACATTAAGAAAAATATAAACTGTTTTTAAATTGTTGTTTTCTTCCATATTAATCAAATTACCATTAATAATATATTTATTTATTCCAAATCCTTCTAACTTTTTCATTTTCAAAGGTATAAATCTGATGCTATTTTGTATATTTTCCACATATTTATATACATTTGTAATTGAAATATTATTTTTGTTAATATATTCTTGGCTTAATATACTAAGAATACTTGTTTTTATTTCTTCATCATCTGACATATCTGTACCATCTAATAAAATGTATGTACTTTTATTTATAGTATTATAGTAATCATTTATTGTTTGACTAACTCTATAAAATTCATTTTCATCTGTTACAGGAATAATTTTTTCTTCTCTCATATTATTTTCATTAACTTGTGTATCAGTTATTTTAATATTTCCAATATCACTATTTTCTTTTTTGTTATCTTTCATTGTAAAAATCATTGCAATTATTGTAATAAATATTAAACTAATAACAACTAATATTATCTTTATTAATAAATTTTTTTTCACCAAAATCCTCCTCTAATAATATATAAATTCATATGTATTATTTTTTTTCAAACTAATTGTAGCTATGATTTTAATATCTCTTGAATCTTTAGATTTAAATTTTAGTTTTATTTCGTCTTTATTTTCTTTAAAATTTTCTATTTCTATTATTTTTAACTCACTTAATCCATTTTGATACACATATTTCTTTAGTTCGTAATAAAATTGTTCAGTATTATTTATTTTTTCTATTATAGTATTTGGAATTCCCTTTATTTCTAAATCAAAATTTTTAAAATCTGATTCATCAAATCCTTCTGATAATTCATATGCTTCTTCTAGATCATTCTCATTTTGATTATTATTAATTATAGTATTATTTTCAATATTTACTTTATTATTTTTTATGTTTATCAAAATAATTGCTATTATAACAATTATAATAAGAATTAATGTTATATATATTGCTTTTCTATTCATATTTATCCCTTTCAGTAATTATTATTTAAATCTAAATACATGCTTAAATTTAGTTTTAGCACCAGAGTTAACTATTGTTACTGTTTTTCCGCTAGTAGGTGCATGAATATATTTATCTCCTCCTAAATATATTCCTGCATGTCCACATCCATATCTCCATCTATCTCCTTCATCTTTACATATAATTAATATATCTCCTGGTTTAGCTTGACTCCATGATATTTCTTTTTTAGATCCTCTATATCCCATATATCCATCTGTTCCTCTTGGAACTATTATACCATTTTTTTGATATACCCAATATACAAAACCTGAGCAATCAAATGAATTTGGTCCAGCAGCTCCCCAGACATATGGACAACCTATTTTTGATTTTGCTGTTGATACAATATTTTGATTTCCTCCTGATTCATTACTTGATATTGGCCTATCTTTTCCATGAAATCTATCATAATAATCTTTAGCAGCATTAACTCTTTTATCCATGCTACTATAAAAATATTGTTTGCCTGGCCTTTCAAATGTAGCACAAAATGCTTTAGTAGCATCTTCTATGTTTTTTGCATTCTTCCAATCACTTTCTGTATATCTCCTTCCATACATACTATTTGACATAAATGGTTTGTTGGCATACCCTTTTGCATCTCCTTTACCTGTAAGTTCAGTTAATAAAAAGTTTATTTGAATTGACTCATCTTGCCATGTTGTTCCTTTTTTCTGAGCATACTTCTTTAAATTAGCATTTCTGCCCTTTCCACTATCTCTTGGGTAATTTGTCCACTGGCATAATCCAATACCTCCGTTGTTTTCATTATATCCTCCTTCAACTAATTTTGGATTAAATTCAGATTCTCCATAAATATTACCCATAACGCCAGCTGTTGCATATTCGCTGAATCCTTTATCTATTAGTGCAAACCATACCTTTTCTTCTATACTATTTCCTACTATATCACTATCGTCAGAAACTGTTACAAAATTTGATGGATCATATGCACTAAAAATATCCTCTGGCTTTAAATCTTCGCCAAAACCATGTCCTACCAACTTATATAATAAATAATTTGTTAAGTCAACCATATCTTTTGTATCATCATTATTCTCTAATATTTCAAATAACCAACCTGGAACATTTAAAATATTTGACTTTGCTTTTCTATTTTCGTCTTTTTCTAATAAATTAACAAAATTAGGTTCTTCTGCATCTATATTGTCTTTTGGGTCAATATTTGCTGGTGATGAAACATATTTAGTCGTTTCTGTCACATTTGTTGTATTCACATTTCTATTAACAGTAGCATTATATATCTTAGCTTGTATATAATCAATATTTCCGTATACACAAGCATATGTTGAATAATTAGATTTTTGAGTTTCTAATAAACTACTTGCATGACCATATGTATCAGCATTTGAAGTTGAATCTGGTTCATTTGGATAATCTTTATTTTCTAAAGTTTGTGAATTATTGGTTGTATTAGTTTGTGGTTGTTGATATTTATATTCTTGTGAATAATCTACAATCCAAGTATTTGCTTTTGTCAAAGCTACATCTAGTGTATTTGTCTTTGTAATTGTTGTCTCAGTTACTTTATAGTCATTAGTTTCTTCATCTCTCCAATTATCTTTTACTGTATCAGAATTTTCATAGATACTCTCTTCTCCATATCTTATTGTTACCTGTGCCTCTGTATCTGTTTTTTTCTTTTTCGTATATGTATTAACTATAGTATTTGTATTTACTGTTAAATTATCGTGAACTGTAATTTCTAGTTCACTATTATATACTAAATTTGCTAAATCTAAAACAAAATCTTTATCTTCACCTATTACTAATAAAGCCCATAGGTAATTAAATGGCATTGTATACCCACTTACCAATTCCTGATAATTTATATTCGTTGTTGTCATACTATAATTAGTTGATGAACTTGATGCTGTTTCAGAATCATTTGATTCAATAGTATGAGTTTCCTCATTCCAAGTTGCTACTTTTGCATAGTATTTTGTGTTTTCAGATTTTTCATCACCATTTCCAGAAGTAGAAACTGAATTACTTCCATCTCCCTTGTCGCTATTATAATATTTAAATGTCAAAGGATCTTTCTTTTCACCATTATATTCTACTTGAAAATGAACATGTGGTCCAGATGAGTGTCCAGTACTTCCTGACTTTGCTATAACTTGCCCCTTTGTTACTTTATCACCTTGAGATACCTTAAGTTCGCTATTATGCATATATTTAGTTATATATCCATTTCCATGATCTATTACTACCCAATTACCTGCTGAATCACTCCAGCCAGCAATAGTAACCTTTCCGTCATCGCATGCATATACATTTGTACCTACTGGGACTCCTATATCTATTGCTCCGTGGTCAGTTGACGCTCCTGGTACTGGTGCACTTCTTGGACCAAATGTTGAAGTTATTCTATCTCCATCAGTAGGCCAACACCAACCATCTGAATTATTAGAGCTTGACTCATTATTTGAATTATTATCCTCATCATCTTCTATAGTATTGCCATTTTCTGTTACTGCATCTGTTCCAAAACTTGGATTATCAAAATAACTTCCTCCATTTACAGCTTTTGTTAAATTTTTATTCCATTCAGGATGACAAGAGCTTGTCCCAGGATTAGCATGTGGTGGACTATACCATGTATCTTTATTTACAATAAATTCAATAATACAATGTCCATTATCATGTCCCCATTTGTTACATCCACTATCATCTTGATTTTTAATATCACCAATAATACATGGTATGATTGTTCCATCTTCTTGATAAAAATCTATGTAATCTCCCACTGTTCCATATGTTGTTGTACATGCAATTACATAACGTCCATTTATTTTGCCAAATCCTTCTGAATCAAAATTCATTCCTGCTTGTTCTCTTAACTTATATTGTGTAGAAGATGTTGAAGTTATTTTTTGCCATCCCATATATGTATGTACAGAACCTAATCCAGATTTAATTTTAATAGTATCTCCAGCAGTAATTGGTGATGCTGTTTGTCCTGAACCTGATGAAGAAGTTGTTTTTTCTAAAGTAAAATGCTTTAAAGCCTTATTTTTATCTGATTCCGAACCAGAACTATTATAGGCATCTATATATCCTTGAAAAGTTGTTGGATCTGTATATATCATTGTTGATATATTTCCATTACTATCTGCTCTTTTTAATTTTATAATACCTTGTATCTCTTTAGAATTTATATCATTTATTGTATCCCAATCTATTTCTGCATCTGGATTTTGTCTTGTATCTAGATATTGTGTTACAACTTCTGCATTCATTAATTTTAGTAATTCTTCTGGACTATCTAAATAAAGATCCACTCTACTATCATTTTTTATCATTTTGTCCCATAACTCTTGTGCAGTCATTGAACTTTCTAATTTACCATCGTCTCCTACTCCAAAACTATTAGTATATTGACTTGCAGCATAAGGTGTATTTGACCAATCGTCTTCGTTATATGTTCCATCATCTATTGTTAACCAATGGTATAACGGACCTAATCCTATTAAACAAATAATACCTATTATTATAAGAATTTTTTTTAAACGTTTTAATTTAAAGGGTTTTTTTAATGTATTAATCATTTTATCTTTTAAATCATTAAAATTATCTCCCATTAGTTTCTCCTTTTCTTATTGCTTATACCCCTATCTCAAATGTATAATAGTTTCCATAAGAGTTCTTGTTACTAAGGCTTGAATAACTTTCATAGTCTAATATTACTTTAGAAAATACTATATTCGTAATCCTTTTAACTGAACTATATTTGCTATAATACTTAATTTTTATCTTTCTTTGTTCTCCTGAATTAATTTGTAATTCTCCTAAGGATAGTTCATGTGTATAAGATGAATATTTCATTTTATTATCATCTTGTATATACATACTATCTATATTCTTAAGATCATCTAACAGTATTGTCCTATATGAATTATTTGTAATTTCAAAAACATATGTAGTGTAATCCATATATATATTCTTTTCTACTGCTTTTATTTTTATATCTTTATGTTCTGTTTCTTTATTTGGATTCGTTCTTCCGATATATCCATTAATATTTAGCTTATATTCCTTGTTGTCATCTGTTTCTACTGTTATATAATCTTGTATTGTATTTTTTGATGAATAATTACCGCTTGATAAATAATCATCAGTTATTTTTACTTTAAATATATTGCTTGTCCAATTCTCAACTGAAATGTTTTTCTTTTGTCCATTTAAAACTTGTTCATAATAACTTTTTTGAAAACTTTCTTCTGTTGTATACATTTCTTCTTTACATTCCTCTGTCAACAAATTGTATGCTTTTTGCAAGTTCTTTTCATTACAATATGAAAAGAACTTGTCTATTGTTTTTATTGCTTCTTGCTGGCTTTCTGAGATTTTTTCACCAGATAATGCAGATTTTTGAGATTCTAAAGTTATGTCATTATATTGAATGGTATTTGCTCTTAAATTATTTACTGAATTTAGTTTTTTTTCATTATCTTGTTTTGCTATATAATTTAATAATTGTAATATTATAATTAAAAATGCTACAAATATTATAAATCCCCATATTGCTTTTCTATTCTGGTTATAAAATCTCATTATTTTATGCATTTATATGCCTCCTATAGTTTCTTTTTTAGTTTATTATATTGATCAACATATTTTAGTGTATCATCACTTAACCTAGATGCATTATCTTCTGAATGTCCTCTATTTACAAATTCGTTTTTATATGTATCTTTCCATTCATCTCTATCTTTTCTCTTCATCTTAGTTGTATCACCAGTTCTCTCAGCATAATCATGAATTGCCATAGCATGTTGTCTATCTCTAGCTATACCTTCATCTTGTAATTTTTGTATAGTAGCCATTTCTTTTGCATCTTTAATTCCATATTTTAAGTATTCGTCTATATCTCCATTTTTGTACATTTCTTTTGCTTTGTCCATTCCAACTGTTCTTTCTAAGTACTCTCTATTTTTAAGGTCTTTTTTCCACTTCTTATTTTCTTTTTCTACTTGTTTCTGTCTATATTCATCTTCTTCATAATATGCTTGTCTCATTGCTTGTGCTGTACCACTAAGTGCACCACCAAATCTATTATTTGCACTATTTACTAGACCTGTTCCAGCCATTGCTCCTGCTCCTATAGCTGCACCTCCATATGTTGCTACATTCTTAATATCTCCTGAAGCTATTCCTGCTGCTACTCCAAATGTTCCAGCTACTCCTCCAACTAATGCTCCTGTTAATAATCTTGCAGTAGTATTTGGAGCATTTAGAACTCCATTTGCCACACCTTTAACAATTCCACGTCCAGCTTGTGAAGCTAATCTTCTTCCACCAACCTTTGCTGCTCTTTTAATTCGTTGTCCTCTTGTAGGTTTTTGCCTATTTGGTGTTTGTGGTGGTGGCGTCTGTGGTGGTGGTGTTTGTGGTGGTGGTGTTTGTGGTGGTGGTGTTTGTGGCGGTGGTGTTTGTGGTGGTGGTGTTTGTGGTGGTGGTGTTTGTGGCGGTGGTGATGATTCTGGTTCGTCTATATCTGCATATCTTAGTGGATATTCTAGATCATCTGAATCACTTGTATTATTACTACTATCGTTACTATACATAGGTAATCCATATACTGCTGATGATTGTGATGGTGTATATGCATCTCTTATTTCCCACTCATCATCATTTAAGTCTATTATATTATCATCATTATCGTTTTCACCCCCAGTTTGTCCGCCTGTAGGTCTAGGAGGTAGAGGATTTCCTGGTCCACCCGTTGGAGGAGGTGGTGGCGGTGTATCATTTGGGTTATCTTCTGTTCCTCTTGCATTATCTGGTGTTCCCCCCATAGCTCCTATTTCATCAAAGCTATTATCATTATAATTAATTGGTAAATCTCCATCATCATCTCCCTCTGTGCTTCCTTTGCCTAGTCTTTTTTTATCAGCTCCACCTGGGCCTTTATGTAATATTTGACCTATACCTTTTGAAATCATACTAGCACCTATTGCTGCACCTGCAAGTGAACCTGGCGTACTTGCTTTTTCAAATCCGAAAAGGCTACGTAATAATTTTTCAGCTGGTAATAAAAATCCAATTGAAACTAGCATATATATTATATTTATTCCTGCAAATTCAAATACTGAAGATACCAATATTGTATATAATAATAAGTGCATAGGTTGTATAAGTAAATTAAATATATATTCTTTTAGCCATTTATTAAATCCTTGAGCTTGCCCATCATTTAATTTATCTATTGGATAAGTTAATGCTACAAATGGTGCAATCATTGTTAAAAATGCTAAATAAATAACCCTCTTTAAATAAGTAATAGTAAAGAATATAGTATACCCTACTAATACAATAAAACATATAGAATATCCTATAAATTGCGTTGTTCCCATAGTTAACTGCGCTTGTAATCTAACTTTTCCCATTAAATTTGTTGGCCATGTTATAAAAGATTTACCATCACCATTATCTTTTATGGATTCTTCCATTTTTAGATCCTTTATTTTTTCACTTAATTTCTCTGCCTCATCATCTTCCATTACAACAGCATATACATTCTCTTTTTCATTAAACCCCGAATCTATAACTTTGGTAAATTGCTTAACCATTGTAACAGAAAATGCCATAATATAATGTAAAAAGAATAATAAACACATTCCAACTAGCCAATCTATTAACATTTGCTTATATTTAGCCTTATCAGCAGCCATTGAAGATAACATCATTCTAATAGCTACATATAATAATACTGACATCATTAATACTAAAGCTATATTCCTTAGTCCATTATACCATTTGCTAATCGTTGTCTGAATTTCAAAAGCTGTATTTTGCTTTGATGTAGTTATTTCTTTTCCATTTTCATCTTTATAATAATAATTTTGTATTTCATCATCGTTATCACTAATTTGTTGATTCAATTCTTGATCTGTGTAATCTTTTACCTTATATGAATCTCCATTCTTAGTTTTTGCATAAATATCGCTTCTAGGATTAAAAAAGTCAACATCAAATAGTAATATATCACCTTTAAATATTTCTTCTGCTGATATTGAATACATAGGTAAGACTAGATCGTTAGGCAAACAGGTATTATCATACCATGTACCTACCATATATCCTGATACTACACCTGTAATAATTGTTCCAACTCCAATTGAAACACTTGCAGTAATGCCTATTGCTCCTAATGCTAATGCCGCAAGTCCACAAGTTGCAATTATTGTAGCTATAACAGCAATACCTACTAAAATACCTACTACCCATCCTCCTATCTTATCCCATAGAGATGTAGACATGTCTACACGTATTGTACTTTGACTTTGTCCCATAACACTTTCATGTATTATATGTACAATTCCATCTCCTAAAGTTGTAACTAACGACATAACTGGTTGCATTAATTTTCCACCTACACCATCGTCATCTGCTCTAACTGGACTTGATACCATAAATTCAAATAAAATAATAATTACTAATGCTATAGCTATTTTCTTCCATATACTTTTATTGGTAAAGATCTTCATATTTCTTCCTCCACTTATTGACTCTGTCTCATTTTAGCTAAGTTATTTAAATTTGTTTCAACAAATTCGAATTCTTTTCTAGTTGGCATAATTTTTAATATTGCTGTATCTGAACCAACTTTAAATAACCCCTCTCCTTTTTGGCAAGTTACCAAAAAGTTTGCTTCTCCTTCAGATAATTTAAATACTTCTTTTAAGTATTCTATTTCTGCTTTATCTTGTGCTAAAAATAGTTTTGTATCAGAAGATGTTAATACTGCTTGTGCTTCTGCCTTCTCATAAAAATCTTGAAATCTTTGAGATATAATAGCTAAAGAAACATTTCTTTTTCTTGCACGTCTAGCCATTTTATTTAAAAAATCTACTGCTTCTTCATATGGAAGTAGCATCCATGCTTCATCAACTAATACTCTTTTCTTTGTAGCTTTTGTTCTGTCTTCACTATTTTTCTTAACAAATTTTTCCCATATCCAAGAAAGTAATATTTGTTGTGCTAAAGGTCTAGCAAATCTCTCTTCTAGTTGAGATATATCTATATTAATAAAAGGTGATCCTTCTAATAATTCAAATGTAGATTGTCCATCAAAGTAAGCCATTTGTCCATCGTATTCTCTAATATATTGTTTCATAACTTTTAATAAATAACTATAATGGAACTGATAATCTGGATTATTGTTTTCTTTTGCTTTTGCTTGTATTCTTCTGTACCAGCTTCCTATTGTTGGCATTTCCTTTTTTTCTTTTCCAAGTAAATTATCACTATTTAATTTCATTTCTGTTGTTTTATATAAACTATTTGGATTACTTGTAATTCCTAAACTTGCATATTCCTCTGCTACTGCTTCTGCTATAATTTGCTTTGTAAGTTCGCTAACTTCTGTACTTCTTGTACTTCCTTTTGCCATAGTTAGGAGAGCTTGTGTAACATCTTCTACTTTGTTCTCTACATTTAAAATACTTCTTTCTCTACCTGTAATTTCATCTTTTACTTTTTCTATTTCTATATCAAATAAATTAATAATTGTTTTTGAATTAGGACTTATTACAACATTAATTCCACCTAAACTTTCAGCAACAATTGTATATTCTCCTTCCGCGTCTAATGCTAAACTCTCAATTCCCATAAGCACAGATGATCTAGATACTAATGTTTTCATTGTAACAGATTTTCCTGCTCCTGATTTAGCAAATATAACCATATTATAATTTGTTAAAGATGGATGGAAATTGTCAAAAAGAATTGGTGTTCCTGTTTGTTTATTGAATCCAATTGGTACTCCAGTAGGATGTCCTACTTCTGAACTTGTAAAAGGGAATACTGTTCCCATTGAATTTCTATCAAAAGTATGTACTTTTTTTACTTTATCTTCTACAAAAGGCAAATTACTTTGAAAAGCTTCTTCTTGCATTGCCCATGCAGTTTTGATATTAACTAAATTTTTTGACATTTCAGAAATTAACATCTTAGTTTGTTTATCTAATTCTTCTAAACTATATGTAAAAAGAGTAGCAACAATGGAAGCTTCATACAATTTATTGAATCCTGCTGCTATTTCATCTCTTAATTGTTCTGCTTCTAATCTCTTTTGTGTAATTGTACTTTCTCTATTGATATTACCTTTATCCATTGCAACTATTCTCTCTGTTTCTAACTCATTAATAACTCTATTCAAATCATTTTGAGATTTTTCTTCTTTAACGGGATTAATAATTATAGAAGTATTTATATCTCCAAAAATATATAAATCTCTAAATAATTCTGGAAATGTACACATTCTTGGTAAATTAGAAACAAAAAAGCTTCTTGCATATCTTTTAGTATTAGATATTATTTCTAAATGATCTATGTTACTAGCATCAATACCAGCTGGTGCTATTAATTCCTTTATTGTCTTCTTTTTTAGAAAATCAAATTGTTCTTCTTTATTTTGATTTTCTTCTACTTTCTCTGCTTTATTTTTTCCTAACATTGTTTATCCTCCTTTGTAAATTATTAGCCATTAATAACTTTCTTAGCTTCTTCTTTTGTCTCTGTACCTATTATTGCTTCATTTTCATCTAGGATACTTTTTGCCATAGTATCAATTAATTCATTCATTCTAGCTTCTTTTTCTTTTAGCCTTCTTTCTCTTTCTTTATTGTCCATTGCTTGACGTACAGCATCATTTGCTTTTTCCATTGCTTCTTTTTCTATTTGTTTATCTATTTCTCTCATTCTCTTTTCTAACACATTTGGTGCTGTTGAATATAGTTCCTCATAACCAGCATTTAACGCTTTTTCTAATTCATATACTTCTGCTTCATCTCTGTTATATGCCATATATAATAATTCTATTAATTCTTTACTATTTAATACTTTTCCATTAACATTGCATACCATCAATGAACCAATTATTGACTGTGCCTTAGTATATAATTCTGAGAATGCCATTTCCTTTACTTCTTCTGAATCATACTCTGATTTATTTGCCTCTTCTGGAACATATGAAATAATAACATAATAGTGTTTCTTTAGAATATTTTTATTAAAATTCATTTTCTCTGTATTTTGTATAATATCTTGTCCATATTCATATAAGTTTTGCGCTTTAACTAGTTCAAACCTAGCTTCTTCAATTTCTTTTATTGGTCGATTTCCTGAACTTGCTAATACATTATATTCCATTTGTTTTCTTACATATTCATTTCGTATTTCTTGCAATTTGTTTTTATAAACAGCAAGACTACTTTCTAAATTCACTGTTCTAGTTTGTATGTATAATTGAATTGGATATCTTAAAGTGTTTAATAATTGTAAAAATCCCTGTTCAACACTATTTTTCTCTAATCCAGACATCAAATCATAATTAACACCTTGACATTCAATTGCCATTATATATTTAGTTCCATCTTTTCTTATTATCATATTATCTTCAATTTTATCGAACTCCATAAAATCAAAAATAGATTGCTTGTTATAAGATGTATCTACGCCTTTAGGTTTTATTTTCTCGCTTTCTTTGTTTGTTTTCGAATCTTTTTCACCCTGTTTTCTCTTTATATTTAATATAATAAAAATTGTTACTAAAACAAATAATACTGCTAGTAATATTGATAGTATGATTGTAAGAAATTGACTTATTTGATCATTATCCATTTGTATTCCTCCTTATATTTTAAATAATTATTTTTTATTTAATATATCTTTTCTTATGTATATTTTATTATTATTCCTTTTGAATTTTATCCATCTTTTTATAATATCGTCTATATTTTCTCCTCCAGTCTTTTTTGTGAATTCAAATTTTTTAGTATCTGGCATTTTTAATGTTCCTATCGCAAATCCAACTGCTCCTATTGCAATATCACAAATAATTCCAACCATTTGCATTCCTATTATTTTAAAAATAAAATAGAAAATTAGTCCTACTGCTAGCCCAATAAAAGTATATATTAATGCTTTTGTTGAAAAAATATAAAGAATTCTTCCTTCACCTTTATAATTTCTAGGTATTTCGTATGTATTCATATTACACTCCTTTTCTATATATTTGTATATAAATATCTGCATTTATTATATCACAAAAAATACGCTAAAAACATAAATATCTACAAAAAAACTCATTTTTAATTTATTTGTAATTATACTGTAATCTTCTTGTAATATAAATTATGTTTTATATAATATTTCTAGTAATACTTATAAAATCATATATTTTTTATTACAACATAAAAAGAGACTTATTCTTTAAAATAAATCTCTTAATTTTATATTCCGTTATTATATTATTATCCAAGGTTAGATGTAAAGTTAAATATAATTGTAGCAATACTTGATGCAGCAAATACTAATGCAGCACCTATTATGTATGGTAATAAAGTCTTTTTGTATTCTGCTTTTTCTTCTGCACTACCCATCATATATTTAATACCTAATACTACTAATACAATTACAGCTGCTATTGAACCTATTGTACTAACTATCCTAATTATTTGATTACCTATAGTATCAATACTAGTTGTACTGTATCCTGCATCTCCTTTATATGAATCTGGACTTACTCCTGAAGAATTTAGTGCTGCCATTACACTATTAGTAGTACCAAATATAGATGCTAATATAATTAAAACGAATAACACTTTGATTGTTTTTTTCATAATATTTCCTCCTTTTCTATTTTATTTATTTACTTATTTAGGTTTTGTACATGCTTCCATTTATATTATATCATTTTCCAATTTGTATTGCAAGTTCATATATAATTTGTGAAATTGCAGATGCTGCAAAGATAAAAGCCGCACCTATTACATATGGTAATAATGTTTTTTTGTATTCTGCTTTTTCTTCTACACTTCCTAACATATACTTTATTCCTAAAACAATAATTACAATAACTGATAATATGGATGCTATTGTACTAACAATTGTTACTGCTTTGTTGCCTACATTCTGTATTTCATTAGTACCTGTTGTATCTCCTGATAAATCATTTAATGAAAATGCATTTGTAACATTTACTACAAATAACATTAGTATAAAAAAAATTAATAAAATTCTTAAAAGACTCTTTCTTTTCATATATTTCTCCAATTTATATATTTTCAGATTATGATAATACATTTATTATAAATTTCCATATAGCAAATGCTCCAAATATAATACAACAAGAGATTAAATATGGAACTAAAGTCTCTTTTATTGCAGCTTTGTCTTCTGAACCTGCTGACATATATTTTATTCCCAGAAGCATTCCTACTATTACTGCTATAATCATGGATATTCCTAATAATATATTGTATATAAAGTTAGAAGTATTTTTTAATTCTGTTGTATCTACGCTAAAATTCTTCCCCTCTTCTAAAAAAGAATCTGCTCCTTTTACTACATTATCTATAGTCTCAGTTCCTCCTGTAGCAACAATACTAACTCCACTTGTACTAGGTGCAGCATAGTTCTTTGTAGGTACTATAATGGTTATTAATATTAATAATAATTGAATTATAATACTATTTTTTTTATAGCTACTATTTTTTTTCATTATAGTCCTCCTACAATATCTTGTATAATACTTAATATATTTGTTATAGCAAATACCATTACAGCTCCAATAATATAAGGTTTCATTGTTTTTTTGTACTCTGCTTTTTCCTCTACACTGCCAAGTGTATATTTTATTCCTAGAATTATTAATGTTATTACTGACATAATAGTGCCTATAACTCTTACTGATCCAATTATTTTATTTCCTACTTTTTTAAGCTTGTCCCCATTAGATACACTAGTTGTTGATGAAGGTTTCCAGTCGTTTGGCGAGAAATCTCCACCACTTGTTGTATTACTTGTAGAATTAGCATCTGATCCAATCTCAACAGTCCATGCATAAATCTTACAATTTATTGTGACAATTATAAACAGCGTTGTAATTATTATCATTACTATTTTTTTTGTCATTTATTCACCAACTTTCATACTTCATAATATATTGTATGAAGAAAAACATTAGAAGTATCTAATGTTATATATTTTGGCGGAGAAGGAGGGGTTCGAACCCTCGCGCCCCTTACGAGACCTAACAGTTTAGCAAACTGTCCCCTTCACCACTTGGGTACTTCTCCATTTATTATCCTTAGTATATTATTTGGCGGAGAGGGTGGATATTAAGCTATTTTTCTATATTCGCCACTAACTTTTTTTATCTTTTTTGTTAGACCTTACAAATTTTTTATTTTTTAATATTTTTTATTATTTTAAAATATTTTTCCTATTGCATTACTTACTGCATTACTTTTTTAACAATGCAATAACTCCCCTCATCATTTTGTATTATAACTAATTTTTATGCGTTCGTCAACTGTTTTTGAATAATTTATTTATAAATTTATAATGGTATTGTATTAAAACCACTATTAACCGCTACTAATCATTTCTTTATATTTATAATTTTATCATAAAACTAGAATTTTATGTTATAATAAAACATTGATATATCAACATTTTTTATTTGGGTCATTTTATTTTCATTCATAAATATTACTTTTTACTTAATATATCAATGAAAACTTCTACTTTTAATATATTATAAAATACCACCATATCTAAAAAAATTTCATTGGATAAAAGACTGAACCACCTCTTACAGCTCCATTACAAAATTCTTATCATAATCATTTTTAAACATTTTTCATTTTAAGAGGTATAAACCTGTTATCTTTTATATAAAAATGTCTTAAAATCGATTCTCGTGTGTCTGATATTGACTAAATTTATAGTTTGTAGCACAATATGTTTATAATAGAAATAAAAAGAAAAAGAGGGGTAACCCTCTAAATTTATGTTTTAAACTTTATTTGGTAATAAAGTTTCTATTTCTTTATAACCAATAAAATTTAACATCTCTATATAATTATCTACATCTATTTCTTGATATTTTATTATTTCCTTATGTATATCTTTTGAATAAGGATTTAATTGTAATACATTAATGATTTGTTCTTTCTTTTTTTCTTCATTGTCTATATTTTTAATATTGCCAATAATTTTGTTACTTTTCTCTGTATCCAGTTTTTCTAATACCCTTGGGCATATTTTTTTATTATCTAATAATATATTTATCATATATTCAAATAATTCATTTATAAATTTGTATGTAACTGCATTTATAGAATTCAAAATAATTTCATTGTTGCTAATTGCTGTTTGGTTTGCTTGATTTACCAAATTATTTGTTTGTTGTGCTAAATTTTGTAAAATTCTAACATCTGTGCTAGTAAATTTTTTATATGTACTGTTTATTGCTTCATTTATTCCAAATGCTAATATTTGTAATGGACTATTTGATATAATACCCATTGACGCATTTGAACTTGGAGTATTTATTACTGTTTGTGCCTTATTTAATATATCTTGTGCTAATAAATCCATTTCCTTTTGTAAATTACTCTGTATTTCATTTCCATTTTTAATTACTTTATTAAATTCTTCAATAGCAATAATCTTAGACATTATATCGTTTACAGTAATGTCATAAATATCATATTTAATCAAAATTTTAACTACTATTTCTGCTATCTTCTTATAATATTTATAAAAATATTTGTTATATTCTTCTATCTGTTTTACCCCATCAACTAATGTATTTACTGAACCTTTATAAAATTTTAATATATTATTTATATTCCCTTTAGTTTTATTAAAATAATCTTTTAATTCTTTATATATTTGAATATCTGAATAAAATTCTATTTCTATATTTGTTATTTTAAATTTTTTCAATTCTCCACCATTAATATTGAATTTATTGTTTTCTGAATATTGAAGTATTTCATTATTTTGTATATCTTGTTTTTGTTCTATATCTTTTAAATTAATCTTGAATTTATCTTCTTTTACTTGGATATTTACTTTTTTTTCATTGTTGTCTTTTTCAATAATAGTTTTTTCTTCTTCATCTTTGTTAGATGCCTTCATATACATTTTTCCAATAATTCCAAAAAAAATAATAAAACCAAGTATCAATAAAATTATTATTGCCATTTTGACCACATCTCCTTACTTTCTCGTATTATCTTCGATATTTTGTAATTTCTGTATAATCTCTCCTAATGCATACACAAAAACTGCTGATATAATGCTAACTACAATATAAATAACTCCAAGCTCTTCTGTATATGCTGAATCAAATAATGTGCAACCATAAATAACACCAATAATTGCTCCAACTATTGCTATAATTTTTATTGATAATGCTACTTTATTGTTTGTATAACATTCTTCTGTTTTATGTTCTTTTTGATATTCTTCATAAATTTGTCCGTTTTCTGCAAGTTCAATACAACCTCTACATAAGTCAATATCTCCTCTGTCTAAAGGTCTACCACATTTTTTACAATATCTTTTCTCCATTTTTACCACCCCTTTTATTTTAGAATTTACTTAAAATTTTCTTTTTACTTTCTTCAAATTCTTCATTTGTTATAATTCCTTTTTCTTTTAAGTCTGCAAGTTTTTCTAGTTGTTCCAGTCCATTATTATTTTGTTCTAGTGTATTTTCCTTTTGAGTATTACTTGTATTATTTTCATTTATAATAGCCTGAATAGTAGCATATACATTGTTTGCGAACTCCATTACCACCTTATAAAAATTTGCATATAAAGGTTTGTTTATATCTATCTGATTCGTTATTAAATCTAAACTATACAATGGATTATCAATTTCATTTGTAACAATTCTAATTGATAAATTTGAAACAATATTTTTACTTTTTCTTGTATTCGCACCAACAATAGCACCTGCTCCGACCTGCAATAATACCACCAACTAAAGCTCGACCAACACCTCCACTTTCCATTACATTTGAATTTTCTACAATTTTGCACTCTACAATATTTTCAAAATGTATTATTTTATCTAGTTTTAATTTATAGAAAAAGTGTAATTCCTGTTTTTTCTTATCTACTGCTACAATATTTTTATCAAATTTCATAGCATTATCAAAATTATCCTCGTCATAAAAAATTATGTCATATTCGCTAATTTCTTCTAGTTCTTTTGTGTCATTGTAATATAATTGCTTACCACAGTTGTAACAATATTTTTCGCCCTTTTTGTTTTCTTCATAACAATTAGCACATATAATTATATTGTTTTCGTCCAACTCTACACCCCCTTATCCTATATACCTCAATACTTTTCACGATTTTTTGAAGAATTTGTCCCACATTTTGCCCCACATTTTT